>JALDAF010000063.1 GCA_022729315.1 Candidatus Nanohalalkaliarchaeum halalkaliphilum
ATAGTTACTTCGAACGAATCAACTTCCGGCTGCCAGTTCTTCGGCTGGTAGTTCTCCGGTCCATGCACCAGGAGAGCGGAGCACTGTTTCACGATCACGATACGTTCCCCACGGTCAAGCGTGGACTTGGCGCGGCCCTGGTAGTTCACGCTGCACAGGCCGTTGATCTGCACCGTGTAGGGACGGGACAGATACTCCTGGAGAATCACCTGTGCATCTGAGAACGACGGCTCCTGCAGGAGATGGTCCATGCTGTACGGTATGGTCCGGAAGATTTTAACCATATTCGGCGTCCTGCTCCCCACAGCAATCGAGAATTATTTGAATCAGTACAGAATAACGGTATCATGGACTACACGATCAGTGACCTGCCGGCGGATGATCGGCCGCGGGAGAAACTGGAGACGGTCGGCGCGGGAAACTTGACGGACACGGAGCTGCTGGCCATCCTGCTCCGGACCGGGACGCAGGGGAAAAACGTGCTGGAGCTGTCAGGCGAGATCCTGAACCGGTACCCGCTCAGTGAGCTGGGAGACCGTTCGCTTACCGAGCTCCAGGAGTTCAACGGCGTGTCACGAGTGAAGGCCGGACAGCTGAAGGCGATAGGGGAACTGGCAACGCGGCTGCAGAACGAGGAGACGGAACAGATCACCGGCCTCAGCGACGTAACGAACCGTGTGCAGGATATGCGGTACCTGTCAGATGAGGTGCTCCGTGTCTTCCACCTGTCCAACGGGAACGACCTTTTACACGAACAGGAGATACAGGGATCTGTGGACGCTGTCGACTTCCGTATGCGGGACGTGTTCCGGGAAGCGTTACGGGAAAACGCGGCTGCCGTCATCCTCACCCACAATCATCCGTCAGGACGGAGCGACCCCACGTCGCAGGACGTGGCCGTGACGAAGGATGCCGTCGAACTGGGGGAGAAACTGGATGTCACCATCCTCGATCACGTGATCGTGGGGGACACGGTATCCAGCATGCGGAAACACGACCCATCCCTCTTCACCACATGATTAAACAAATGTTAATTTATGTTCGGTATAAAGGAAAAAATATTTAAGTATTGGGCGGTATATAGTATACAGGGGGAGCGTGATGGGAACAACCTATACTGAACCGGATACTGAATTCGAATTCTCAACACTGGGTCCGGATGCCGTTGATCTCGGCCCGTATGAAGACACAAAGGCTGCCGATGCAGATGAGTGGATCATCTACCATGAAGATGAGGAAGACGCATGGGTCCAGTCCGACACCTACTTTTCTCGTGAAGGGATGGTGTAAGCTGCGGATCCTGTGTTAGAGCATCGTCATTCCCATTCGATGGTGGCCGGTGGCTTTGAGGTGATATCGTAGACGACGCGGTTCACGTCCGGTACCTCGTTCGTGATGCGTGTGGATATCGTGTCAAGCACGTCGTGAGGGAGGCGTGCCCAGTCAGCTGTCATCGCATCCTCGCTTGTCACCGCCCGGACACCGACAGTGTAGCTGTATGTACGTTCATCTCCCTGCACGCCGACGCTCTGCATGTTCGGCAGTGTGGCGAAGTACTGCCATACCTCGCGCTGTAACCCTGCATCCGCGATCACCTCCCTAATGATGGCATCAGCCTGTCGCAGGATACCTGCTTTCTCCGGTGTGACCTCACCCAGTACGCGGATACCGAGACCGGGTCCGGGAAACGGCTGCCGCCACACCAGTTCCTCCGGCAGACCCAGTTCCTCGCCGACTTCCCGGACCTCGTCCTTGAATAGGCTGCGGAGTGGCTCGATCAGGTCCAGCCCCATCTGTTCGGGGAGGCCACCGACGTTGTGGTGGCTCTTGATCGTGGACGCGTTCGTGGCGCCACCGCTCTCGATCACGTCAGAGTATATCGTGCCCTGCACGAGGTATGCTGCACCGTCTATCCGTTCAGCCTCCTCCTCGAACACGTCGATGAATGCTTCGCCGATGATACTGCGTTTCTCCTCCGGATCCGTCACACCCTGCAACCGGTTGAAGAACTGGTCCCGGGCATCAACCACCCGGAGATCCATGCCGAACGTGTCCTCAAAGGTGTGCCGCACCTCGTCCACCTCTCCATGCCGGAGCAGACCGTGATCCACGAGGATGCAGGTCAGCTGGTTGCCGACTGCTTCATGCACGATCGCCGCAGCCACCGAGGAGTCCACGCCGCCGGACAGGCCGCAGATCACCTGATTCTCCCCGACCGCCTTACGTATCTTCTCTATCTGTTCCGTTACATACTGTTTCGACGTCCAGTTCCCGGTGCAGCCGCAAATACGATATGCGAAGTTCTCCAGTATCCGCTGGCCCTGCTCCGTGTGCGTCACTTCAGGATGGAACTGGACGCCGTACAGGAATCGACGCTCATCAGCCATCGCGGCCACCGGGGCGTTCTCGGTTTCGCCTGCGACGACGAACTCGTCCGGGACAGATTCAACGCGGTCGCCGTGACTCATCCAGCACTCCGTCTGCCCCGTTACGCCCCGGAATAATGCCGTACCCGTGTCCAGTGTGACGGTGGCGCGGCCGTACTCACACTTATCCGCCTTCTCAACATCTCCACCGGGAAGCAGGTGGCTCATGAGCTGCATCCCGTAGCAGATCCCAAGAACCGGCACATCCAGTGAGAACAATCCTTCATCCACGGTGGGTGCACCCTCGCCGTAGACGCTGGCCGGCCCACCGGACAGGATGACGCCCTTCGGCTCCAAATCTTTTAGCTCATCAACGGGCGTGTCGTGTGGGAGGAGCAGGGAGTGGATGTCTGCCTCACGGATGCGGCGGGCAATCAGCTGGCTGTACTGGCCACCGAAATCAATGACCGCGATCCTGTCCGTGGTACCGGCATCTGGAGACATACATTACAAGAACGGCGCGCCGGGTTTTAACGTGTTACGATTCTTCGTGGTCACAGGATCTCCACGATCTCGCCGACTTCCTTATTGGCGCGGTACAGCTTCGGCGGGCGATGGGAAACATCCGTTTTCTTCTCACCGGTGTCCTCCACCAGGTCCAGGTCATGGATTTTTTTACGGAAGTTGCGCTTGTCGAACGTCTGGTCGAACACGGTCTCATACACGTTCTGGAGATCGGTGAGCGTGAACGTCTCCGGGAGGAACGAGAATGCTGCGGTGGTGTACTCCAGTTTCCAGCGGAGGCGTTTGATCGCGTACTCCGCGATACCGGTATGGTCGAACGCAAGATCCGGCAAGTCGTATGCTGAGTGCCAGGTCGCCTGGTCATCACCTAGTGCCACCTCACCGCTGTTCACCAGCGCAAAGTACGACACCGTGATGACCCGGGTGCGGGGATCACGGTCCGGTTCGCCGAACGTGTACAGCTGCTCCAGGTAAACGTCGGTGACCCCGGTCTTCTCCTCCAGCACCCGTTCCGCTGCCGTGTCAAGTGATTCGTCCATGTCGATGAATCCACCGGGTAACGCCCACTCCCCTTCATACGGCCAGCTGTCCCGCTCCACCAGCAGGATCTTCAGGTCGTCGTTCTCAACCGTGAATATGATCGTGTCCACTGTCACGGAGGGTCGGTCGAACTGTGCCGGATCGTAGGTTTCCGGTGTCTCCTCATCGGTCGTATGCTCCGGCGGGGTCTCACGGGACTCGCTGGGATCACTCATCACACTTCGTGTACGTATCACAATAATTTAAAGGTTCTCAGGACCTGGATCCGGTGACGACGTGGAGTGGACGGTCCGCGATACTGATCTCCACCTGTTTTCCACGGGAAAAGTCGTAGGTGCGGTCCCGCTTGTCACCGTCGTACCGGGCGATGCCACGCTTGTCATCGTTCATGTTGGATGTGACCGTGACCGAGTCACCGGGCTCAATGACACCGGTCTTCAGCTCGTACCGGTCAGATCCCTGCAGTTCCCGCAGCACATCAACCCGGTCCACGAGCCGGTCGAGGGGCTGCGGGTACGTGCCACTGTCATCCATCGGCGACCAGGCCGTGTACCGTAATTCATCCGCCTCCCGGTCGAACGGCTGTGTCCGGCCGTCCACGTTCTTATACCATCCGGTGGACCCGGCACCGGTGGACACGATGAGGCCGCTGCTGTTCTGCCGCTCCGTTTCACCGTTATGCTCAATAGTGTAGTCGGCGACGTCACTGATGTCAGCCGCCCCAAGGAACAGCTCGTTCAGGCCGACCGCGGTCGTTGCACCGTGATGGCCGGATACCCGGGTCCACTGCTCTACATCGTATCTGTCTCTCACAAGTGCGTCGACAGCGTCAACCGCATCGAACCGGCCAACAGTGCAGAGGCCGCCGCGGCTCCGGCCGTCGGACCGGACCGGAAGCAGCGGCGTATCGTCCTCCATGTATTTTGCGGTACCCAGAACGGTGCCGTCCCCGCCAACGCTGATGACCGCATCCCGGTCCATGAACATGTCTGGCGACGCGAACCGGTGCGACACCACTTCGTAGTCCACGCCCTTCCCATCCAGCGTCTCTTTAACCGTTTCAAGCGTGTCGTAGTGCGTTTCGTGGCTGTCCTCAATCCGGTCCAGTTCTTCGCTAGTGTACCGGTCCACCAGCTCGTCGTAGCTGTGGCTGTCCAAGTTGTAGTCGAACGTGGTACGTTTCATGGAGACCAGTACATTGTCAGTCATCGTGTGTTCACCCCCTCGTATGGACCGTTGTACCACAGGCTGTGGGACGGGATATCCGTGTCACCGGTGTGGATGCTGTGAAGCCGTTCCGCAAGTTTGTCGATGTACTGCGGTCGTATCTGGTGGTCGGACAGGTAGTCGTCGATGTCCCAGGGTTCGTCGGCTTCGTCCGGCCACCAGCTCAGGGCATCAGCCGAGGTATTGTCCCTG
>JALDAF010000027.1 GCA_022729315.1 Candidatus Nanohalalkaliarchaeum halalkaliphilum
GGAAGAAGCGGAAGATGAAGCGGAAGAGGTAGAAGAAGAGGCTGAAGAGGTAGAAGAAGCAGAGGAAGCTGAAGAGGAGCCTGCAGAACCGGAAGCGCCTGCCGAGCCGGAGGGCGTTGATTACGATGCCGTGGTCCAGGCAGATGTCGGCGAGGTGAAAGATCGTATCCAGAACGAGGACCTGGACGTTCAGCAGGTGCTTGACGCCGAGAAACGGAACCAGAACAGGGAGGAACTGGTCTCATTCCTCACCGATCTGATCGAATCCGTCAAGCCGGACGCCGTGGAAACGGAAGAACCGGAGGAAGCGGAAGCTGAAGAGGCAGAAGAGGAGGCTGAAGAGGCGGAGGAAGCGCCGGAAGCGGCCGAAACGGAGGATTCCGCGCCTGAACAGGAAGCGGAACCCGAAGAATCCGGGTCTGACGACGGGAGCGAGGACGACCGTTCTAAGGAGATCGAGGAGCTGAAGGAGGACCTGAACCTGTAACCGGGGCAGCGTATTTTTAAGCAAGCTGCCGTATATGTAGTGGTATGCTGGAAGTCCCCGGTCTTGATGACATGTTCCTGCAGCACATCCTGATCGCCATGGCGTTAGGGATCCTTGTCGGGATGGAGCGGGATGGAGCGCCGGGCAACAAGTTTGCCGGTGTCCGGACACTGTCGCTGCTGTGTGCGGGCGGTGTCCTGTCAGTGCTGGTCGGTGAGGCATCGGGATCGGTGCTGCCGGTGGCGGTATACCTGGCGCTGGCGGGGATGCTGTCGATCGCCGTCGTGTTTCTCCGGGTGTGGACGGACCAGGACAGCCTGGGACTGACAACGTCCGTCACCGTATTCCTGATCGCTGTCGTCGGGGTGCTGGTCGGATACGAATACCTGTTTGAAGCGGTTGCCACCACGCTGGTCACCGTGTTCCTCCTGGTGGAGAAAAAGTCGTTCAACACCTATGCGAACATGCTGTCCGCGAAGGAGATCTCTGACGCGGTCAAACTCGGTATCCTGGCACTGGTGCTGTACCCGATCCTGCCGTCCGGACCGGTCGATCCCTGGGGCGTTCTCCACCTCCAGAAAGGACTCCTGTTCGTCATATTCATACTGCTCATCCAGTTCGCCGCGTTCGTTTCACTGGAATGGCTGCGCTCCCGCGTCAGCTTCCTGCTTGCGGCCGGGCTCGGCGGCGTTGTCAGCTCCCTCGCCGTGGTCACCACCATGGTACAGCTGACGAACGAAAAGGATATCGGGAACGCGGCCTTCACCGGCTCCGTCGCCGCCATCACCGCGGCCATCGCCAGGAACGGTGTGATCGCGGTCATCCTCGCCGCCGTCCTCCTCGAACACCTGCTCTACCCGTTCGCCGCTGCACTGGTTATCGGCACCCTGTTCGTCCTGTTCTACTACCGGGACGGCGAAACCCTGAATGACGTTGATTTCGGCGCGGAATCACCGTTCTCCTTCCCGGCCGCATTCAAGTTCGGGATATTCTTCATCGGCACCATCGTCCTCGCCGAAGGCGCGGAACTCTACTTCGCCGACATGGGACTGTACGCCGCTGCGTTCCTCGGTGGCATCGGTTCCTCCACCGCGGTCGTCGCATCCGCCGTCACACTCCTCGGCTCCGACGCCGTCACCGGCTACAACGCATCGGTCATGATCATCGTGGGCATCATCTCCAGCATGATGACAAAGATCGCGTACGCCTACATCGGCGGCGCCACACAGCTCGCCCGCCGACTCATCATCCCCTACCTCCTCATCGGCCTCGCACTCCTCGGCATCCTCCTCTGACCTGCTGTCCGACCTGTTTTACCCACCCTCTATTTCGGTACAAACATACTTCCGTACAGTTGAGGACGAGGGTGGCGGGTGTTTAAAGTATCGGGAACGGATGCGGTGGTATGGACGTGACCGAGATCCGGGACCTGGCCGTGGCGTGGCTCGTGCTGAGCGTGGCGTTCGCCAACCTGTACGGCGACCTGTTCAACCCGTTCATGATGGGTGTGTCCGTGCTCACGGTCGGTATCGGCTTTCTCCTGCATGAGCTGGCGCACCGGGTCGTGGCCCGCCGGTTCGGTCTCCGCGCCTATTTCAAGGCGTACTACAACTATCTGGGATTTGCGTTCCTCCTCTCGTTCGCTGGCTTCATATTTGCCGCGCCGGGCGCCGTCTACACGGAGGGACGCCGCACCGCCCGCCAGCAGATGCTTATCAGCGTGGCCGGTCCCGTTACCAACATCGTGCTCGGTGTCCTGTTCCTGTTCTTCCCCGGGATCGTCGGCGATATCGGCCACCGCATCAACATCTGGCTGGCCCTGTTCAACATGATCCCGGTCGGGGGGCTGGACGGCCAGTCCATCTACCGGTACAGTAAACCCGTGTTCGCCGCCGTCATCATCACTGCCGCGGTGCTGTTCCTGCTCTGACCCGCACTGCTGCTACAGGCCGAAAACGGGGGGGGAAGAACCCGCTCACACCGTTTCCTTTAAATATCGTGACTGGGAATAGTGCACTGTGATACACCTATGAGAAAACTTGTTTTCGTTGCAGGACTGATACTACTCATCGGCGTCGCGTTCGCCGCGGCCGAAACACACGACCAGCCGGATATGACCACCATGGGCGAACCGGATGTGGATGATCATCCGGCTGCAAGCCCTGGCTGGATCCTGCCGGACTCCGCACTCTACGGTCTGGCTGTCGCCAAAGATAACATGATGATGCGCGCCGGGCTCAGCTCTCCGGGAGCGATCGCTGAGAAACGCGCCGCACAGGCACGTGAGATGGTTGAACGCGGCAATCCGGACGCCACAACCCGTGCCTCACAGGAGATGTACCGGGCAGTTGACCGGGCTGGTCCGGACGACCAGGAGCGCATCAACCGGGCAATGGCATCATTCCAGGACGCCATGACACGGATGGAACAGCGGATCCAGGACGCTCCGAACGAAGAAGCACGGCAGGGCATGCAGACCGCCCTTCAAAACATGCAGGGCGCAATGAGCAACATGGAGGACGCCCGGGAACGGATGCAGGACGCACGTGACCGCGCACCGGACGAACCGGGTGACGTGGATGACCTGACGCCGGAGCAGGCGCAGGAACGCATCAGTGCCGCGGAAGATTTGCGGGAAGACGCCCGTGACCGGGTTGCAGACGGCAACGACCACCTCGACAACGAAAACTACGAGGAGGCCCGACAGGCATACAGTGATGCAGAAGACCGATTTGACCAGGCGCTTGACCGCCTCGCAGACGTGGACGAGGCCCAGTTCCCGGAAGCAGCAGAACTCCGTAACGACCTGCAGAACGCCCGATCAGGCGCAGAAAACCTTGAACTGTCCGTGCAGGCGTACATGGATGGCAACGACGGACTGGCCGACCAGTACGCCCAGCAGGCGGACAACGACTTTTCCCAGACACGACGAGGAGGTGTACAGTAAATGAAACAACTACACGTGCTGGCAGTACTTGCCGGACTGTTACTGGTCACTGGGATCGCCGTAGCGGACACGCATACCGACCAGTTGATGGCCGCCGACCACCCGCTGTACGAGGCCAAGATGGCTGGAGAGACCGGTGTCGAGAACCTGGCAGCTGACGACATGGATGAGGCAGAGGCCAAGGTGAACCACGCAGACAAGCGTGCAGACGAGGCCGACCAGCTGGCGCAGGACGACCAGAGTGATCTGGCAGCGGATACGGCTGAGGCCTACAGTGACAAGATGCAGGAAGTGAACGATCTCGGTGACCGGATCAGCGACCTTGCACAGAAGCAGGAGTTCGACGAACTGGTGGCCGAAGCAACACAGCACCACGCTGACGTGCTGTCACAGGTCCATGAACGCGTACCGGAAGAGGCACAGGACCGGATCGGTGCCGCTCTTGACAGCGCCGTCCAGGGCCACGACCGTGCCGTGAACGCGATGGCGGACCGCGGACAGCCAACGGACCAGTTCGACATGGCGGACCGCATCCCTGACAACGTTGCAGACCAGGCAGGCATCGACCTTGATACGGTCGGCCAGCCAAACGCGGGACCGGACAACGGTGCAAACGGAGCGAACTAACCACGTTCGCCTCCCACCAACCTCTTTTTTTCTCTTCTCTTTTCCTGTTTACTCCGCTGATTCCTTCAGTACTGGGAAGCCGCTGTGAGATAATTATTTAATCGCGGCACGGTATAATGGCGGGTGTGGAGGGAACCGAATGCTGCAGCGAATGAAGGCGTTTCTGAACGGTGACACGGCAGGAGAAAGAGTGGACACCGGCGACACGGAGGGACAGGTAGCGCGCCGGTGGCAGGAGCAGGAACAGCTGATCCGCCAGTTACGGGACGAGATAAGCCGACTGAAAGGTCAGCAGCGGGAGATCTACCGGGAACTGAACGAAACACAGATACGTGACGATTTCAAACGGATAGCGCTCGACCACGAACTACAGGCGTTACGGGACCGGACACGGCAGAGTATCGATACGAACGAGCAGCAGCTGCAGGACGTGGCGATCGAGGAGAAGGTCGATGCCACGACACTCCGCGACCACCTGGAACAGCTTGAGGCGGACACGGCCGATACGGGGGACGTCCGCCAGCAGATCCAGCTCCTGCAGGACTATATGGATACACGGCACGAAGCACTGAAGGAGGACATCACCGCGCTCGACTCCGCGGTCCACGACCTGGTGGAGGAGCTGCGGCACGACCTCGTGGACTCGTTCCGCAAAGAGTTCCTGGCACTGGAAACCGTCCTGACATACGAGCTGGACGCGGTGGAGGCGAAGGAACGCTGGAAACGGGAGGACCTGGCGGACCGCGTCTCTGCGCTCCACGACTCGGTGAAGTCGGACATGGCGGAGCTGGAGACGGAGACCATCTCCCTGCTGAAAACGAACACCGAGGCATGGGAGGAACAGCTGGACCAGCGTACGACCCAGCTGTCAGCAGCACACGACGTGCTGGAGAAACGGCTGGAGGACCGTATCAACGATATGCAGCAGGAGATCCAGGAGCAGCTGGACGCTCTGCCCAGCCAGGACGAGCTGGACGCGGTGATCGGTGACGTTGATGCCGCGGAAGACGATATCAACACGATCAGGAACGAGATCGCTGCGGTCCGTGACACCCTGCAGGACCACCAGGAGCGGATCGACCTGGCACGGGACGAGCTTCACGAAAGCCTGGACGCCGCAGTGGAAACGGTCCGCACACAGGATATCCAGCCGCTCCGTGACGCCATCGACGACGTGAAGACAGAGACGGAGGAACAGCTCTCCGCACTGGAGGACACGGTCCGGGAGGAGGTGGACACGCTGGCCCGGCAGCGCACCGCACAGACCATGGAACTGGACCGCCGCCTCTCAACGCTGGAGGACCGGCTCGACCAGGAGGTGGCCGCCACCGAAACACTGCAATCTGCCCGGTTCACGGAACAGGAGCAGGAGATCGAGACGCTGCGGAACGGTATCCGCCGCGCCATCACCATGATGGAGGAGATGGACACCGACATGTCAACCGTGCAGGACCGTATCACGGAGCTGGCGGACGCAGACGACGTCGACGAGATCCGGAACCACCTTAACCGGCTCCAGGACCAGTTCAGCCACACCGCCGGCATCACGGATATCGAACGGCTTCAGGACGAGCTGGACACGGTACAGCACAGTATCGATGCGGTCGACGCCCGCACCGCTGACACGGATGACGTGAAGCAGGTACGACAGGGGCTGTCAGACCTCGCTGACCAGGTAAAAGAACTGGACGCAGAACAGGTACAGCCCCTTAAAGACGCCCTAGACAGGGTGCAGGACGACCTGGACGACAGGGCCACGGTGGACACGGTGGAACAGCTGCAGGACACCCTCTCCACGGTACGGGACAGGATCGAATCGCTCGACGAACAGATGATCGATACCGACACCTTAGACGCGATCCGGGACGAACTGGACGATCTGGACCGGTCCAAGGCCGACACCCCGCAACTGGACAGGGTGCAGGACCGGATAGACACCGTGCAGGAAGAACTGACGGCGGTCCAGACCGAGATGGGATCGCGGCTGCAGACCCTGGCCGACACGGCGGCAGAGGCGGACACCGTGGACGAACTGGCGGACCAGCTGAACGCGTTACAGGATGCGGCAGCCCGCCAGGAAACCGTGCAGACCCAGCTTGAAGAGATCCGTGTCGATCTCGCCAACCTCACGGATGACCTCGTGACGGATGATGACCTCACCTACCTGGAGAGACGCGTCCAGCGGCTCCGGGAACAGGGATCGACGGAATACGTGACCCGCGACAGGTTCGAACAGCTATACAAGCAGGTGAACCGGCTCTCCCGCATCATCGAACAGATGGCAGCCCAGCGTTGATCACCGGTTTCTTGAAAAAAATGCGGGCGCAGCCTTCAGATACTTATTTAATCACGGATACCGCACTATCACGGTGTGGATGGGAGAGAACAGTATGTTACAGCGGATAAAAAGCGCTTTGGGATGGGAGGTTAACCGGCCGGAAGAGGATGTGCCTGTCCGGCATCTCCGGCAGGAGATCGAATCATTGAAGGAGCAGCAGCGGGAACTGGAACAGGAGCTGAACGAGACCCGGGTCCGTGCCGGGTTCAAAAATATCCAGCGCGACCGGAACATCCGGTGGCTGTACGAACGGACCAGTGCGATCAAGGACGTGAAACAGCAGCTGCAGGACGTGGCGATCGAGGAAAAGGTGGATGCATCCAGTCTCAAGGAACAGCTCCAGGCGCTGCGGACCGATACCGCGGACACGGGACACGTCCAGACACAGCTCCAGGACCTCCACACCTACATCGACCGGCGGCAGGACGCCATCAGGGAGGACATCACCGTTATCGACACCGCCATCCACGACACGATCGAAGAACTCCGGTACGACCTGATAAACGCGTTCCACAAGGAACTGCTGGCGCTGGAGACCATGCTATCATACGAGATCGATGCGATCGAGGCGAAGGACCGCTGGGCACGCGACGACCTGGAGAACCGTGTTACAGCACTGCACGACACGGTGCAGAACGACCTGTCAGAACTGGAAGCGGATACCGTCGCACTCCTCAAGGCGAACACGGAACAGCTGGAGGAACAGCTCGACAGCCATACCGCACAGCTATCCGCCATACAGAACGTGCTGCACGACCATCTCAACATACAGATCGATGAACTCCAGGAGGAGCTCGAACACCAGCAGCGCATCCTCTCCGCAGCCGACCCGGAAAATTTTGAAGATATCCAGGAGAACCAGGCGGCAATACAGGAGCTCACCGAAAACCTCCGGTCGGTCCAGGACCGGATTGACGAACAACAGGACAGGGTCAAGGACGCGCGGCAGCGCCTGGAGGAAGAGCTGGACGACGCGATCACCCGGCTCACGGACGAGGAAGTCGCACCCCTGCACGACCGGGTCCAGGAGATCCGGGACGCGCTGGACCACGAAATATCAACCCTTGAGGACACGGTACAGGAAGAGGTGGAGGAGCTCACCAGGCAGTACACTGCACAGAAACTGGGGCACGACCGCCGCCTCTCAACGCTGGAGGACCGGCTCGACCAGGAGGTGGCCGCCACCGAAACACTGCAATCCTCCCGGTTCACGGAACAGGAGAACGAGATCAGCACGCTCCACAACGATATCGATACCGCACTGAACATGCTCAACGAGATGGACGCAGACCTGTCAACCGTCCAGGACCAGATCACCGACCTGACCGATGCAGAAGACGTCGACACCCTCAAAGAAGCGGTTGACACCATGAAGGAACGGATCACCGCGGTGGACGAGGCAGCAGCCGACACGCAGACCGTGGAACAGCTCCAGGAATATGTCGGCCGGGTCCGGGAACGGATCGGTGCCGTCGCCGACACAAAGGCGGACAAACAGGACGTGAACCAACACCTGGACCGGATCGAGGAGACCATCACCGGACTCGATGAGAACCTGAAAGAGGCCCAGACCCTGCTCGATGAACGTCTCACAGACCTCGAACAGACCGCGGCAGACGCGGACACCGTGGACGACCTCACGGAACAGCTGGACGCACTGGAGGATGCCGCCGCCCGCAAGGCACAGGTACGGGAAGCACTGGACTCGGTGCACGACGAACTCACCGCGCTCCGGGACGGGGCCGTGGACCAGGAAGACCTCGAGTTCGTGGAGAAACGCGTCCAGAAACTCCGGGAACAGGTCGGCGAACAGAACCTGCGGCGCGAGTTCAAGAAACGGCTCCAGCGCCTGGAACGCCTCGAACACCGGGCAGAGGAAACCATCGCAGAGCAGGAAAGTTTCAAGCACATCTCCCGGACCGAGTTCGAAGAACTCCACAAGGACGTCCGCGAACTCTACCGGTACGTCAACGAACTGTCACGCCGCAACCAGTCCGCACCCGCACAGGAAGCCCCTGACGACCCGGAATCACAGAACACATTCCTCTGAACGGAACCCTGTCACATGTAGCCGAGATCCCTGAGCTTCTCCATGATACCTTCCTTGTCCTGCGCCCGGCCCTCGCGCTCCGTCGTATTCTCCAGGTCCTGCATCCACGCCGGATCATCATCCGTCCTGTCCGTGGACACCTCGCTCCCCAGGGACCGGAACCCCTCCCAGTACTTCGGCGAAACCGGCAGATCATCGACCCCGATCCCTGCCGGCAGGTCGTCCTGTGACCCCGGCCACGTCTCACGGTCCCAGCCCTCAACCGCATTCGGCACGATCACGTCCCACGTGAACCGCCAGATATCCTGCTCGGTGAACGGCAGGATCGGATGCACCCGCATATGCTCCGGTGCATCACGCGGCGAGAAAAACGTTTCATCGCTCCGCGCCTCCTGCTCATCCCACCGCACCCCGTTGATCACCGCCGTGATGTTCCGGGCCTCGATCAGCTCGTTCATCGGCACCGTCTTCAACAGGTGGTTCCCGGCCTCCGTGTTCATCAGCCACGGCACCGCCTCGTAGTCCTGGCTGAGCCGCGCCACCTCCCGCCGGTTCCGCTCGTTCAACGCATCAACAGGCACCTCATCCCCGGGCGCATCCGCCTGCCCGATCAGATCATCGTTCCGCGCCGTCACCACGTTGAACCCCCATTCACGGGAGATACGGCTGACGAACGCCTCGATCTCATCGAAGTGCTGGCCGTGATCAACGAACATGAACGTCGGCTTCACCAGGTCCTGTTCCTCACACACCTTCTTCACGATGTACGCGACCGCGGTCGAATCCTTTCCACCGGTGAACCCGATCACAGTCTTCCCCGGATCGTACCGCTCCAGCGCTGCTCTCACCGTGTTCTCCGCGATCCAGATCTTCTCATCCAGCGGCTGCTCCATGATCTTCTCCCGGTCCTCCGCGGTCTCCGGCGCGGGTACCGTGCCATCCGAAAGCGATTCGCCGGTGACCTCCGCCTCGATCACGTCGGCCACGTCCCGGATCGTCCCGATCTCCCGGTCGATGTTCCGCGTGATCAGGATCGCCTCCTTGGAGTGCTCGCCCTTGATCTCGCCTTTCGGCGTCTCATCGGGCAGCGTCCGGACCGCTGCCTCCTCCCTGTCACAGAACCCGTGGTCCGAGACCACGATCAGCTTCTCACACTGATCCATGTACCGGCCGATCGCCGCATCCACCTTCTTATAGTATGCTGGCACGACGTCCTCGCCCCAGTGGAAGTGCTGCAGCTTGTCCAGCGACACGTAACACGTTATGAACAGGTCCAGATCCTCGTTCGCCAGCGTCTCCACCGCTTTCTCCGTCACCTGCCGGATCTCCTCCTCCATCTCATCCAGCTCGGTGGGCGCACCGTGCGCTGGCGGCACAAACTCAAGGTTATAATTATACGGCGGGACCACGAACGGCACGTTCAACGCCTTCACATCATACCCCTGCTCATCCAGGCGATCCCACACGAACTCAACATCGATATGGCTTCGGGTCTGCACCTCCCCGTCCTCCACGAAATCGGTATGCCCGTGCTCCTCAGTGGTCGCACCGGAGAACATGGACGCCCAGCAACTCGCACTCCACGGCTTCTGATCCAGCGTCAATGTTCTGGCGTTGCCGTCGTCTTTCAACCGTTTGAAGTTCGGCAAATCATCAAGGTGTTCATCGATCACGGTCCACGTCGCCGCATCGATTCCGATCACAAGCAGTTCTGCAGGCATCATCCATCAGTCCTCATTCATATACATATCCCAGATCGCATCACCGGTCACGGTGCTGCTCCGACGGCATATCCCCATCAGGCAGATATCCCAGGTTCTCCAGCCGTTCCCGCACCTTCCCCATCGACTCCCTGTACTCCTCCGGCCCCTCGAACGCGCCCTGCGCCGCGATATCCCGCAGCACGTGCTTCGTGAACTCGGACACGTTCTGGAACCCGGTCGGCGCGATCAACTCCTCGATCTGCGCCTTCAACTCCTTCGGGATGGAGATGGTGGAATACTCTGTCATTACATGTAATGATGAGTAATGAGATTGAAAAAGGTGAGGGAATATAGAACACAACTTCAAACAGGCATACTCCGTAGGACTCGTTAAATGACGCCGTCAGGTTCGCCGGCCAGCACCTGGAACCGTTCCGTGTCGCTGTCATCTTCGGATGACACGGTTATCGATCGAAGCCCGTCATCGTCTTCTTCAGGTGTCCATGTGAATTCGATCGTGTCCTGGGGCTGCGGCCGGAATGTGCCGCCGTCACCCAGCGTCACCCGTTCACTGTCCTGCTCCACGCCATCGATCTCGAACCTGATCGTCTGCGTCTCCCGCTCTACCTGCCCACCGGTATTCTCCACCCGTACAGTGACCTCCTGCGTGTCCGGTGACCCGTACGGATCGACTGGGTCATGATAATCCACGATCTCCACAGCGAAGAACACGTCAGAACCACTGGTACCAGCATCGGTATCGCCACTGTCACCGTTCTCGGCATCGATACCGTTAAGATCCTCCGCATCAACGCAGCCGGCAACTGCAATGGCGACCGCTATCACGCCGAGCAACACAAGCTTCCGGGTGGTCATAGGTCTCCATAGGCCGTTTCCACTTATAAAAATAAGTGTCAGCACGTCTCACGTGCCGTTACCACAGATACGTGAATGAACGGACGGTACCAGTAAACGACGACCGGAAAAGGACACATTCCGCATAAAAATGTTTTTGCCCCATCCGGCCGTATGACACGCGCACTCATCATCGCCATGGACGGATTCGAGGACTCTGAACTCTCCTATCCCTACTACCGGCTACAGGAGGCGGATATGGATGTGGATATCGCCACGCCGGACGGTGAGGAGATAGCGGGCAAACACGGATACGCGTTCGACGCGGATCTCCCGATCACCGACGCGGAACCGGACACGTACGACCTGCTGGTCGTTCCCGGCGGCAACTCACCGGAACACCTCCGCACTGAGGCACCGGCCGCTGCAGACCTCGTGGCCGCGTTCGACGACACCGGTACACCGATAGCCGCCATCTGCCACGGCGCCCAGCTCCTGATCAGCGCCGACATCCTTGACGGCCGCACCCTCACCGGCTACTGGACGCTCCAGGTCGATATCGAGAACGCCGGCGGCACCTACCAGGATGCGGAGGTCGTGGTCGACGACAATCTTGTCACCTCCCGCGTCCCCGACGACCTGCCCGCGTTCATGCGTGAAACCCTGCAACTGGTCCAGTAACCGCACCTGGAGACACACGCGTTGCACAGGAAACCGGAAAAACACCGGTGAACCCGCCTATATCCCGGTATAACACGGAGTATATAAAGATGCATCGCCCTGCCTGATGCGGAGGGCGGAAGATGGATCTCGCAACGCTACGTACCTATACCTGGAAACAAGCGTTTCTATACACGTTGCTGGCAGCGATCGCTGTCGGTACACTGATCGGTATCTACGCGTTCCTCATGGGCGAGTTCGGCTGGTTCGAGCTCCGTGTCCTCGCCTCGACCGCGATTATCGCAGTGTTCAGTGTGATCAGCATGGCCGCGGCAACACTCTATACACATGAACGTTACCACTATCTGTCGCTCACCGGTATGATCGCCTCAGCACTAAGCTTCCTGCTCCTGATGAGCATCATCTGGGAACTTGTTCCTGCAACGTACCAGACAGATGGATTCTTACAGTTCACCGCGATCACCGTTGCAGTCACCGTTGGACTGGCGCACACCAGCCTCCTGATAGGGGTACCGGCCATGAAACCGGCCGCAACATACGTGAAGTACGGATCGGTCGCTGCCGTCGCAGCAGCGGTCCTCATCTTTTCCGTTATCGTCCTTGCAGAAGGAGAGGTGGACAGCGTTGTGTTCCGCCTGCTTGGTGTTACCGCACTGCTGGCCGTCGCCGGCACACTTGCCACGTTCATCCTGAACCGGGTCCGCGACTAACACCGCACTACCCCGCCATTACAAGCGAACATTCGACCCGTCAGATCCCTGTGCTGCGACCGATAGGCCGACCTGCCGTGTTCTGCGTGTTCACGTGCTGCCGGTGCTGGGTTCGGTACACGTCGGTGAACAGGTAGGTGTACACCATCGCCGGGTAGATGATGACGGCGGGGAGCGCAAGGATCCCGATGATCGTCAGGGCCATGAGGAAGGCAGCGACCAGTTGTGGGATGATGAGCGCGGCCTGGAGCAGGATGACACGCACCCAGGTCTTCAGGTACGGCTCCGACAATACCAGGCCCTGCAGCGCTGAAACATCACGTATCGCAGACCGCTGCTTCACCGCCACGTAATGCGTGAGCGCTGCCGGCAGGAGGTACACGGCGATCACCGCTGTAACCCCGCCGACGACCATCAGCATCACCCCGACCACCCCACCGATAAACGACCCGGACACCAGCAGCAGGAACGGAACAGCCATATACAGGCCGATAACACCGGACCCGGCGGCGCCGATCCGCACCAGTGCACGGTAACTTCCAACGGCAGGCGGGGCAGCCATCCCGCGTAACACGGAACGGCACACCAGCAACAGGTAACCGACTATGATCACCGCCGGCACCAGTAACAGGATGTCAAGCACAACGACGAACAGACTGGTGAGAAAGGCAAGGACTGTCGTTTCAAGCTGTACTGTTACCACGTGCCGGGTCACGATCGCCAGCGGCAGAGCGATCACCATCGTCACCACCCCCAGCTTCACAAGGCTGTCCACAGCCGTCCTGTCCTGCACCGGATACAGGAGCGCATCCTTCGCCGAAACCATCTCTACAGCCTGTTTTTCGGCCCAGCAGTTAATAAATCTACGTGGCAGCAGTGTTCTCCGACAGGGACGTGAACCGGGCTCACACCCGCTGGAGCGAAACGAACACGGTCCACAGACAGGCCACACATTCTTATACCAGCATCGGTAACGTATTCCTACTGCGGGTGCGTTCAGGGAATGGTTGACGGGTTAACAAAGGAAGAAGCAGCACAGCGGCTGGAGGAGCACGGACCGAACCAGCTGGAGAAAAAGGATGAGACCACCCGGCTGGACATCCTTATCAGCCAGTTTATGGAGAACAAGCTGGTATGGATCCTCGTGTTTGCGGCGGCGATATCATACATCGCGGCGGTCCCGTACCCAGCGATGGAGATCATGGGCATCGACCTCGCCGAACTCTATGATCCTGACAAAATCTACACGTTCTACTTCGTCGTGGTCATCATCCTCGTCATCGTCCTGAGCGGATTCTTCCAGGAATGGAAGGCGGAGAAGGCGATGGAACAGCTCGAAGCCATGGTCGAACCGACCACCACCGTCCAACGGGACGGCAGCCGCATGGAAATCCCCACCAAGGACGTGGTCCCCGATGATATACTGGTGCTCCACCGGGGTGCCAAGATCCCGGCTGACGCCGAGGTCACACAGTCACAGGACCTGCAGGTGGACGAGGCCATCCTCACCGGTGAAAGCGAACCCGTAACAAAGGAGGTTGGAGACGAACTCTACTCGGGCACCACCATCACGGACGGGAAGTGCCGGGCCACCGTCACCGCGACCGGGATGGACACGGAGCTTGGTAAGATCGCCGACCAGATACAGGAGGACGAACCTGACACCCCGCTCCAGAAGAAGATATCGATACTTGCGAAACGGTTCGCCATCATCGCCATGATCGCACTGTTCGGGTTTTTCGGCCTCGGACTTTACGAGGTCTCACTCGACAATATTGACATCGTTGACCTGCTGATCGTCACGATCGCCCTCGCCGTCGCCGCGGTCCCGGAGGGACTCCCACTGGCCGTAACGGTCACGTTATCATCCGGGATGCGGGACATGGCAGAGAAGAACGCGATCGTCCGGAAGATGCTGGCGGTCGAAGGACTGGGAAGCACCACCGTGATCTGCACCGACAAGACGGGAACACTCACCAAGAACGAGATGACGGTGAAGGAGATCTACTCGGCGAACGAGCACTTCCACGTCCACGGATCCGGATACAACCCGGACGGCAGCATCGAATCAGAGGACGGGTTCATACCGGAATACGGTGACCACCCAACCATCGACCGCATGCTGGAGGCCGGCGTCCTCTGCAACAACTCCGACCTCATCGAAGGGCCGGATGGATGGACGGTGACCGGTGACCCCACAGAGGCCGCACTCCTCGTGCTGGCTCAGAAGGCCGGCGTCAACCGGAAACAGCTCAACGAAACATATCCACAGAAGCATGAGATCCTGTTCACCTCTGAACGGAAACGCATGACCACGATCAACGACACCGGTGACGGCACCCGGGCATACATGAAGGGCGCACCAGAGGTCGTCCTGGAACACTGTACACATACACTGGAGAACGGGGAACGCAAAAAGCTTACGGATGAACGGAAAGCAGAACTGCTTGAAAAAAACCGGGAATACGCACAGGACGCACTCCGCGTCCTGGGATTCGCCTACCGCGACGACGTATCAGAACCGTTCAACGCGGACAACATCGAACAGGACATGACGTTCGTCGGCCTCGCCGGTATGATCGACCCGCCACGGCGCGAGGTCGAGGACGCGATCAAGGAGTGTGAACGGGCCGGGATCGACGTCAAGATGGTGACCGGTGACAACCCGGAGACCGCGAAAGCGATCGCGGAACATATCGGCCTCACCGACAATCCAGAGGTCCTGACCGGCGACGATCTGGAGCAGATGACTGAAGCGGAACTCCAAGAACGCATCCCGGACATCGATATCTACGCCCGTACCCGCCCCGAACACAAGGTCCTCCTCGTCGAGGCGCTGCAGGAGCACGACGATATCGTGGCCATGACCGGTGACGGTGTGAACGACGCCCCGGCCGTGAAACGGGCTGACATCGGTGTCGGCATGGGGAAGAAAGGTACCGACGTCACCCGGGAGGCCTCCGAGATTGTGCTGGAGGACGATAACTTTGAAACCATCGTGGACGCGGTCCGTGACGGCCGCCGTATCTATGATAACCTGGAAAAGTTCACGGTCTACCTGGTATCCCGGAACTTCGCGGAAGTGATGACCCTGAGCATGGCGGTCATCCTGTTCCCGCTCCTGTTCGGCTACTCCGGGTTCGCGTTCATCCCGCTGATCGGTATCCAGATCCTGTTCATGAACGCGATCGGCC
>JALDAF010000002.1 GCA_022729315.1 Candidatus Nanohalalkaliarchaeum halalkaliphilum
CAGGTGGAGCACCTGGCGCCGCACCGTGACCTGGACGAAGGGGTGTTGCGGACGCTGGCGTTGATCGCGTACAACACCCCTGTGAAGCAGTCAGAGGTGATCGATGTCCGTGGGAACCGGGCGTACGGCCAGATCAAGGAGCTGATAAACCGCGGGTTCGTGGATGCGGAGAAGGATGGCCGGACCAAGGTGCTGGAAGTGACAGACCACTTCCTCGAATACTTCGAGCTGGACGCGCCAGACGAGTTCGCGATGCAGGAGGAAGACACGGCGCTCTGACGGTTAACCGGTGTTTGTCAGTTACCGTTTATCCGGGTCCTCTAACTTAAACCAGCGATCCGTCTTCCGTCGCCTGATGTCCCGCACGTTCTGGCCGATGATAATGAACGAGATCATAGTGAACATGAGTTCGTACCCGTTGCCAAACACCGGGAGCACGATCTCGACGTCACGCATCCTCCGTTCCGTATCCGGCGGATCCTCAACTGTATCAGGGTCGTCAACAGTCTCGGCGTCTTCCGGTTTGTCTTCCACTACTTCAGGCTCTTCTGGTTCCTGGATCAGCGACATGTAGCGTCTGTCCTCGACCGTCCCCAGTTTCCACTCCGCCTCCTCTCCGATAAATGACTGTTCTACACCGGTCTCCGTGGATATGACGAACACCCCTGTCAGGAAGAAGAACTGGTCGTACACCGGCCAGAACAGGTTCACCCCGCTTTCAACCAGGTCCAGTCCGATATGGGCGAAGGCAATCACAAATATGCATGTCCAAACCACGCGTTCTCCTTCCGGGCCCCAGTGCCGTTCAAAAAAATCTGTATCCCTGACGTATACGAGGTAGAACATGATCAATGCCGGGATTACAACGATCCATATATTGTGCAGTACTGTCCTGTGCGCTCCCGGAAACCATATCTCCAGAAACATGTCGACATCCGGAAAGATCGCCGCCGTCACCACCGCCAGCAACGCCCATTCATCGAAGTCATCTCCCAGTATCGCACGGCCGATCACGGCACCGACCGCGGCATGAACGATGATCGACGGCATACCTTTACCTCACCTTCACTCCCATATCTTTCTTTCGGCCGGCCACGCTGTCTTTCGCTGAACGGGACGCTTTCAGGGATGGCAGGTTTAAAATGCTGTTTATACCATTGAACCGGTATGAAGGAAGAGATCGCAAGCATGGATCTGGTCGGACTGGTGCAGGAGCTGCAGGTGCTGGAGGAGGCACGGATCGACAAGTTCTACCAGCGGGACAACGAGCTGATCATCCATGTGTACAAGCCGGGAGACCAGAAATACCGGTTGTTCCTGACGGACGGGAAGGCGTTCCTCACCAGGTTCAAGCGGGAGATGCCTGACCAGCCACCGTCGTTCTGCATGTATCTCCGGAAACAGCTTGGCGGCCGTGTGATCCAGGAGATCAAGCAGTACGGCTTCGACCGGATCCTGGAGATCCATACGGAAGAGCATGTTCTGATCTGTGAGCTGTTCCGGAACGGGAACTTCATCCTCGTCAAGAAGAACATGGCGGTGGAGAATGCGATGACGTACGGGGATGCGTCCGGCGGCCGCAGTATTCAGAAGGGAGAACAGTACGAGTACCCGTCCGCAGACCAGAGTGGGATCCGGGAGGACGAACTGTTTGAGGATAACGCGGAGGACAAGATCGTCGTGGTACTGGCCTCTGAAGTGGGACTGGGCGGAAGCTGGGCGGAGGAGATGTGTGCCCGTGCCGGGATCGATAAGAACACGCCGGCCGGCGAGTTAACCGAGGAACAGCGCGATACCATCATCGAAACCGTCAATGATGCGTTCAAACAGCTGAAAAACGGACCGCTTCAACCCACGGTATACTACGAAGTGGATGAGGACGGTGAGCTGCCGATAGCCGCCACACCGGTACCGTTCAAAACCTACGCCGAGGATGCGGACAGCACACGGGAATTCGACACGTTCTCCCGTGCACTGGACATCTACTTCACGGAGAAGGAGAAGGCCGAGTATGTCCGGAAGAAAACGAAAGCGTACCGGGAGCGGAAGGAGGAGCTTGAGCGGCGGCTGGACCAGCAGGAGCGGAAGGTCGAGGGGATGAAGACCGCTATCGAGGAGAACAGGGAGAACGGCGACATCATCTACGAGAACTACTCGGTCGTGGAGGACGTGATCGACACGGTGCGGACCGCGCAGAAACAATACGATAACGATGAGATAGAGGAACGGTTGAACAGTGAGAAGGCGAAGGGGATCCCCGAGGCCGAGGCCATCGAACGGCTGGACCTCCACCAGCAGGAGGTTGTGCTGGACCTGGGGAAAGAGATACGGATCGATATTACCAAAGATGTGGAGCGGAACGCGGAATACTACTACGAGCGCTCCAAGAAATCCCGGGAGAAACTGGACGGCGTGCGGAAGGCGTTGAAAGAGACCAGGCAGGAGCTGGAGAACCTGGAGGAGACCGATGTGGACGTGGAGGACGCGTTCCGGGACAAGGAAGAGAAGAAAGCCGAAAAGCAGTGGTACGAGAAGTTCCGGTGGTTCTACTCCAGCGACGGCTTCCTCGTGATCGGCGGCCGGGACACCACCTCCAACGACATGCTGGTCAAGAAATACATGGACGAACACGACATCTACGTCCACGCCGAGTTCACCGGCGCACCATCGGTCGTGATCAAGACGGACGGCGAAGACGTGCCCGAATCTACACTGGAAGAGGCTGGACAGTTCGCCGTCACGTTCGCCCGGTCATGGAAGGCCGGCGTCACCGCCGAAGACGCGTACTGGGTGCACCCCGACCAGGTCACACAGGAAGCGGAGAGCGGCGAATTCCTGCCGAAGGGAAGTTTCGTCATCCGCGGCGACCGGAACTACATGCGGAACCTTCCGGTGAAAGGCGCGATCGGTGCATACGAACGGGACGACGGCGTCGTGGCCATGGGCGGCCCTGTGGACGCGGTCAAGGACCAGTGCAGCCACTACGTGGTGATCGAACAGGGGCAGAAAAAGCCGTCAGACGTGGCAAAGAACATCCAGCACCACCTCCATACGCAGACCGGAGAGGATTTCGACCTTGACCGGATCATCCGCGCACTGCCACCAGGGAACAGCCGGGTGGTGGAAAAGCAGTAACTCCTTACCGTCAGCTACGCCCTGACAGCCCGTACTAAATCCTGATTCTATGGGAGCCGCGGTTCTACAACCGCCCATATTTCTTCGTGGATCTCTTCCGGTGGGCGCAGCGCGTCCGTGCCATCGATCTGTGACCAGCACCAGCCGTGCTGGAGCGGGTCGATACGGCGCCATCCTTCTCGTTCCGCGATCTCTCGGTACGCTGCCTTGACCTTGCGGAGGTACGTCATGTCGGCCTCGTGCTTGTCCCTGTTCCGGCCCTGGAGCTGCATCAGTTCGCGGCACTGCTTGATCGGCATGTCCACATACAGTACCGTGTCCGGCTGCGGAAGATCCTGTTCCTGGGTCTTCAGCCATTCGATGAACTGCCAGCGCTCCTGTCGTGGCATGTGCGCGGTCTGGTACGCGTAGTTGGACTGGGCGTACCGGTCCGTCACAACGATCTTTCCCTCCTGTAACGCCTGCTGCAGCCTGTCCTTCATCTGGCGGCGGTCAGCGATGTAGAGTTCAGCCAGTGCCTCGGTTGTCAGTTCGATCGCGTCCTCGCCCTGCAGGTAGTTACGGAGCTTCCGGCCTGCCTCGGTCTGCTCGTACGCCGGGAAGTCCTGTGCAAACACGTCATACCCGTTCTCCTTCAGCCGGTCAACGAGCAGGTTCCATTGTGTTTCTTTCCCTGACGCATCCGGCCCTTCAATATTGATGAACCGTCCTTCCCCCATGGTGGACTGTGGGAAGCGCTGGCATAAAAACTTCACTGCACCCGGACCTATTTCAACCGGCACACCCTACCTGTACAGTGATGAGTGAGCGAGAGTACGTGCTGGAGCATGCGACCGAGACCGAGCCTGCCGGTGAACAGGACTACGTGGGCCGGATCGGTCAGGAAACTGACGCGGATACGGTAGGAACACTGGAAACGTACCTTGAGAAGGGACGGAACTATGTGCTGGACGTTGCCAGCGGCAGCGTCTCCATTGCAGAGATGTGTGCACCGGAGATCGCTGCCAATGATATGGAGTACGATGAACGGGAGAACGCGGTCCGGTACCGGTTGACAGACGATTCCTCGACAGCAACCCTGTACCGGCAGATCGTTCCCAGTTACCTGCACCGGGACAGTATTGACGACGAGAAGGCCGATGCGGTGGTTACCGGTATAACGTACGGTCTCTGGATGGCCGGGCAGACCCAGGGTGTCGGACTGCCTGTCCCAGCTGACACGATGATGGATCAGGAAGACTTCGAGGAGACCGTTGAGCAGGCGGTGCACGACCGTGTGGACGAGACGGATGCGGAGTACATCATCATCGAGACCGATCACGGATGGACGCGGGAGCTACCTGCCACTCCGGAGAACGAGGAACACGTTGCAGAAGACGCCACGCAGTACATGACCGAGGAACTGGAATCCGGCCAGGGGACGAAGCAGGACTCCCCGTGATGACTGTTATTCGATGTGTCTGTCCGCGATATCCTTTGCGGTCGCAACGTGCGTATCCCGGGAGGATCGTGTTCCCACGCCACTGCCCTCGTACAGTTCAGGATCAGATTTGAGGCAGCTTCCTGCGGTTCGTATGTGCTCGTTGACCGTACCGTTCTCCCATACCGTCTCCGGGAGCGTGTCCCTGCCGTGCACCGTCCAGTCGATCACGTCCCGCAGCAGGTCCGCGTCCAGTTCGGGTGTCCGTGAATCTGCCTGGAACGCTGCCAGTGCCTTCCAGTACCGCTTCCCGTTCCCATCTTGATCATCCACACCGTACCGGGACCAGTCAATATCTGTTCCATTATCTGGGTTTTCCACCGCTGTCACGGCGTACCCCGCGTTCTGTGCAGCATCCTGTGTGGTCTCGGAGGGGTGCTGTGGCGAACGCCCGTTCGTGTTCTCATCGACCGTGACATCCATATCCAGCACCTGGTAGAAGTCCACGGTGAACGCCTCCTGCATGGCCTCCTGAAGCCCGTCCGATACGGCGGGAGGCTGCTCCAGCGTCTTGTTATGCTGCGTCATCTTGTCTGCAAGATCACTGGCGATAACCTGTTTGGCTTCGGGCCGGTTCTTGCCTTCAACACGCTTCCGCACATACTGTTCATCGATATCGACGCACATCCCCAATGCGGTACACGCTTCCTCGATCTGTTCCACGTATGATGCGCTATCCTCCCCGTACTCCCCATCTAACCCGTGGTCCGTGAGAAACCGGTCAAGCAGTTCAGCGTGTTCACCGACTTTTTGCTGCAACAGGTTGAACTGGCGCTCCCACCGCTTCAGTTCTGCATCGGTCGACCGGTACTCCCGTAACAGGTATTCGGCAAACTCCTCTGGATCCTCATCGATCTCAGGATATAGTGAATGGGCAGGCTCAGATAGTTCTCCGTACCGGAGTGCTGCCGCGTGCACCGGGTCAAACGTGTCCTTCTCTGCTTCCTCTGTGTACTGCAGCGCGTCAATGACCGGATCCATTTTACGGCGCTGAACCAGTGATAGCTCTTCGTAGCGTGCATCGCCGCCAAACAGTGCTGACGCAGTCTCATAGTTCATGTTTTCTGTCATAACGATCCGCCCTCCCGTGGACCATACAGCACTCGAACCGTACAGTTAAATCCATGTCTTTCTCCACAAGAGAAACTACCGGATGACAGACTTCCCGAGAACCCTTAAAACACTTCAACCGTCACGTATACGTATGCAGGTCTCCTCCCTGACCGACCACGGTATCCCTGAAACCGTCACAGATACATTGACGGAGAACGGTATCACCGAGCTCAACCCGCCGCAGGAGCAGGCGGTCAAAAAGGGACTGCTGGACGGGGAGAGCCAGGTCGTGTCATCCCCGACAGCATCCGGGAAAACGTTGATCGCCACGCTCGCCATCTCCAAACTTTTGGAGACCCGGGAGAACGATCAGCAGAAGGCTATCTACCTTGTGCCGTTGAAGGCCCTGGGCTCCGAGAAATACAGTGATTACCAGGAATTCTTCGATACAACCTTCGACGATGTGGACGTGGCACTGTCCGTCGGTGATAAGGACTCCGGTGACCGTTGGATCGAGCACAAGGACCTGATCATCATGACCGTGGAGAAACTGGATGCGCTGCTCCGGCACAACCCGACATGGATCAAGGAGGTGGACCTGGTTGTGGTGGACGAGATCCATCTGCTGAACTCGGACAGCCGCGGCCCAACGCTGGAGGTCACGCTGACACGGCTCAAGGAACTGATGGAGTTCCAGCTCCTGGGCCTTTCCGCCACCGTGAAAAACTCTCAGGAACTGGCAGACTGGCTGGACTGTACACTCGTGGAAAGCGACTACCGCCCCGTTGACCTGAAGGAGGGTATCCACTGGAACAGCGAGATCACGTTCTACGACGGCGACATCGACCTACCAAATAATGATACGGACAACGACAGTGCGTTCGTACGCGGGACCAAGAAACGTGCGGAAAAATCGGCACGGGACGCGATCGAGGACAGTACAGACACCGTGTCCATCACCGGGCAGCACAGGCACGCGACACAGAACCTGCTGCAGGATGCGCTGGACCGGGGCAACCAGCAGATTACCTTCGTCCGCAGCCGGAAAAGCGCCGAGTCCGAGGCCGAGAAAAGTGGTGAGGTGGTCACCGAGGAGCTGGGCCGGGAGGAGCAGCAGGAACTGGAGGAGCTATCCGATAAGATCAGGAACGTGTTGGGTTCGCCGACCAAGCAGTGCAGAAGATTGGCGCGGTGCGTGAAGGACGGGGCCGCATTCCACCATGCCGGGCTGCTGTCACAGCAGCGGAGCCTGATCGAGGACGCGTTCCGGGACGGCCTGATCAAGAGCGTGTCCGCCACTCCCACTTTGGCAGCAGGCGTCTCTCTCCCTGCGTACCGGATTGTTATCCGGGATGTGAAGCGGTACACGGACGCCGGACTGAACTTTATACCGGTCATGGAGTACAAGCAGATGGCAGGCCGTGCGGGGCGGCCGGAACATCACGACGAGGGACAGGCCATCGCGGTCGCGAAAAACTCGGGGGACGTGGAGGATATCCGGGACCGGTACGTTCTGGGCGATCCCGAACAGATCTACTCCAAGCTGGCGGTGGAGCCGGTGCTGCGGATGCACGCGCTCGGGCTGATCGCCACCCGGTTTGTCGCCGACTTTGATGAGCTGGTCAGCTTCTTCGACAGCACGTTTTACGCCCACCAGTACGGTGACGCGGAGGAGGTTGAGAACAAGCTGCAGACCGTGGTCGAGACACTGGACGAGTACGGGTTCGTCGCCATCGAGGACGGTGACGGTCTGCGGCCGACCAGTATCGGGAAACGCGTCGCAGAGCTGTACATCGATCCGTACACCGCGCACCGACTGCTGGAGAACATGAAGGAGGCACGGAAACGGAAGAGCAGTGACCGGTCCGTTCCTGATATCGCGTACCTGCACATGCTGTGCGCCACGATCGAGATGAAGCCGCGGCTCCGGATCCGTGACAACGAGATGGTGGATGTGGAGGATATGCTGGGCCAGGTCGAGACACGGCTGCTGGAGGATGTGCCGAAGCCGTGGGATGACCTTGACTACCAGCGGTTCCTCAAGAGTTTGAAGACCGCGATGATGCTGAACGCGTGGATAATAGAGATGGAGGAGGACGATATCATGGACCGGTTCACGGTCACACCGGGCGGGGTTCGGTACAAGGTGGAGAACGCGGACTGGCTGCTGTACGCCTGTGAAGAACTGTGCACACTGAAAGAGTGGAAAGAGGTCAGATCGGACGTGTCCAAGCTGCGGACACGGATGAAGCACGGGATCAAGGAGGAGCTCCTGTCACTGGTCCGGTTCAAAGGTATCGGCCGCGTCCGGGCCCGTGCACTGTACAAGCGAGACATCACCACCGCCAAGGACATCCGGGATGCAGACTTCAACACACTGAAGAGTGCTATCGGGAAACGGACTGCCGAAAAACTGAAGGAACAGGTCGGACAGGACGACGTGTTCGACAGGGAGAACATCCTGGACTACTTCGAGTAGTCTCCTGTACCGCACCCTGAAACCTTGCGCTGCAAAATGTATTTTAAGAGAAGCGATAAATGTAATGTATGGCCGATGCAACTCTGCTGATCCACCTGTTCGGGTTCACGATCGGTGTAATCGCGGTTATGATGCTTATCTTTCAGGCAGTGCTCCTGGGCAGGGATGACTGGAGTATCCTCTCCGTCCGGTTCTTCCTGAAGCAAAAGACAACGGAAGAGTATCACATGTTTATCCTGTACAGCGTGGCTATCGCCGTGGTTGCATTAACGGCCAACCATCTAGTTACCTTTTTCGAGGGATATACGGCTCTTGGCACCATCCTCCAGTTCACCTCAACCATCTTCCTGACACTCACCGTGCTCTATCTCTACGAGATGCAGGAACATCTCAGCATCCCCCGCAAATGAACCTCCATCACGGACCTGTACAGCCGGTAACTTTAAGGCTTGACAGGTAACAACTACTGTTGTATGGAGCGGCTGGTCTATCTGAACACGGTTGACGGGATCGAACAGTTCCTGGAGCGGGCGGCGTGGCACGGTGTGGACGGGATAGAGGTCGACATCACGGACATGTCGGAGGAGGACTATATTCTTGCGAAAGGATACCTGCGGAACTGCGTGATCCCAACGGAGAGCATGCATTACGAGCGGACCGGCACCATCTCATTGAAGGAGTGGGAGCTGTTCAAGAGCCAGCTGGAGATGATGGTGGAACGTGCCGACGAGCTGAACTGCGACACGCTCAGTGTACACCCACCGCGTGTGGAGAAGGAGACCTCGAACACGGTAAAAGACCTGCAGGAGTTCATCGAACAGGTGGATGCGTATGCGGCCGCGGCAGACATCAAGCTCTGCTTCGAACTCACCGGGTTCATGAAGGACCCGCAGATGATCAACGCAGGATTCGATTCGCTTGAAGACCCTGATCTGGGAGTGATGATCGATCTGGACGCCATCACCGCCGGCGTAAACCCACTGAGCATCCTGCAGAAACTGGATGTGGAGATCCACAAGGTCCGGTTCCCTGTCCCCCTGAAACGCATGGAGGACGAGTTCAACCTGGGATCGGATAACGTGGCGGTCGTCGCCGCCTCGATCGAATAGCCCATCACCGCCTCGAATAAGAATTTTCTACAGTATATCAAGGTTCTGTTCGATATCTGGGTTCTGCGAAGCAGATACTGGTTGTGACAGGACTTAGTATAAGTCCTGGATATGCGACTTCCTACGGATGCCGCATGTTGAGTCACTCGTAGAGAGACTCAAACACCCACTGGAACTTGTGTGGGCGGTTGAGGAATCCAAGACGGTTCGGTGTCTCGATCAGTTTGTACATGGGTTCGTCCTGGGTGATACGGAGGTCTGGTACGTCCTCCGGTGTGGCGAACCGGATGGCCGGGACGGAGTCGTAGCTGTTGTTCCTGATGAATTCGCCGGCGATGGTCTCGTAGTATGCGCCGCCACCCTTCTCCACCATGTCCTCATACCGTGATTCGAACTGTGTGGACACCCAGTTCGCCATGGTGAGCGGGTTGTCCCCGGCGTTGATTGTGATATGTCCGTATCCTGGAGGGATGATGACCGTGTCACCGGCTTCTGCCTTGACCACGATCACGTCTTCAACCGTTTCACCGCCTGTTTTCTGAAGCATGAAGTGTGCCCTGCCATCCATAACCTCGTACATCTCCGGGTATGGCACGCCCTGCCGCGCTTCGGGATGGTAGTGGCCTTTCGTCTTGATGCGTTCCCGGCCGAGCGGCGAATCGTTCATCACGGTTATGTCGAACCGGAGGTTGTGGTCACGGATCGTGTCCAGATGCTGGTCGTGGTACAGGTCGCGGTACATGTAGTACAGTGGACGGTTCTGTGCGCTATGTGCGTAGTCCGTGTCCAGCAGCAGGCCGCGCATATCGTCCAGTTCACGGACGTCCGGTTCACGTTCCACGTCTCCAAACTTCAGTGTCCGGCCAAGCATGGATACGACAGTGGAGTACGAAACATAAAAGACTATTGTATCAGCACACCCCGTTCATACTCTTCGCACGGTTTTCACCGTCCAGAACGGTGTTACCGGAGAAAAATAAAGGGGAAAATGTGGCGGGAGAATACCTCAGTGCTGTGGAAGCTGGTCTTCGATCCAGTCCTTGAGTGTGACCCGGTCCTTGTTGTTCTTCTCAGCGACCAGCACTTCCTCCAGGTCCAGGTCGTTCTCCATAACCTCGTGCTTGACCTCCGGGATCGTGCCCTTCACGACTTCATCGTAATCCACGGCGTCATCGTCTTCCGAACCATCATCTCCTGCGGTGTCCGGTGTATCGTCGTCTTCCGATCCAACCGGCTCCTCTTCCAGGCGTTCACTGTCATCGTTCTCTGCCTGTTCGTCTTCTACTTTTTCGCCTTTCTGGTGTCCGCAGTGTGGGCACTCATCAGCATAGATGTTGACGCGTGCACCGCATGATGGACAGGGAATCTGATCCCGTCTCTTACTCCAGAGATAGAGAAGGTAGATAAGGGCTGCCCCGACAAGGACGATAGCAACGATCCGTATATCCTGTACCATGTATCTCGACACCTACACCTTTATAGAAGTGACTACAGTATAAAAATGTGTCGCCAGAACGGCGGCACGGAGGGCATGATCTATGAACGCATTACCGATTCTGATCGTGAACCTGAAGACGTACCAGAACGGCTCCGGTGAAAGCGCACTGGATCTGGCATATACCTGTGAGAAAGTGGCGAAACAGGAGGACGTAAACATCGCAGTAGCAGTGCAGAACGCGGACCTGTTCCGCATATCTGAGAAGACGGATCTTCCGGTGTTCGCACAGCACATGGACCCCGCCGAACAGGGCGCCAACACCGGGAAAGATGTTGCCGAAACGCTTGCAGAGAACGGGGCGGATGGCGTCCTTATCAACCATTCAGAGGACCAGGTGTCGCTGGAGACGATCGAAGCCGTGGTGAAGCGTGCAAAAAAGAACCAGTTGCAGACCGTGGTCTGTATCGATGTACCGGACATGGCGGAGGAAGTGACCTCCTTCAAGCCCGACTTCATCGCCTACGAACCCACAGAACTGATCGGCGGTAACGTATCCGTTTCAACGGCGGAGCCTGAACTTGTCGAGTCGGCTGTGGAGAACACGTCACGGACCGTTCTCTGCGGTGCCGGTATCAAGACCCAGGAAGACGTTGAGACCGCACTGGAACTGGGAACAGATGGAGTGCTGGTGGCGTCAGGAATCGTGAAGGCAAAGCATCCTGAGGAGGCACTCCGGGATCTTGTTGCAGGGATGAAAGGATGACGACAGCACTATTTATCGGCCGATTCCAGCCGTTTCACAGGGGCCACTATAATGCCGTGCAGACCGCGCTTGACACGTACGACGAGCTTATTCTCGGGATCGGCAGTGCCGAAACGCACCACGAACCGGACAACCCGTTGACCTTCGGGGAGCGGAAACGCATCGTCCAGAACTGTTTCCCCGGCATGCGGATCGAGGGATTCCAGGACCGCGATAGTAACGAGGAGTGGACAGATACTGTCGAGGAACGTGTTGAGTTCGATGTGATCATCTCCGGAAACCCGCTCGTCCGGAAGCTTCTCGGAAACTGCGGGTATGCTGTCGAAGATCCAGACTATCTCCAGCCGGACCGGTACTCCGGGACCGCGATCCGGCAACGGATCGTGAACGGCGAAGACTGGCAGTCCTGCGTCCCGGACTGCTCACTGGAACTGCTTGAAGAATACGGGTTCGAGGGACGGCTGCGGGATATTGCAGCAGAGGAATCGTAGAAACCGTTCATGCCACTTTTATGTAATAAGATTGTATTCCCGATCAGTTGTGGAAACAAGGTTCTCCACAACCAGATCTCCCATGATTGCCCTGCTCTTAAAGAACTCCTCTTCCTCCTCGTCGTATCCAAGACGATCCACAATCTCATCTGTGGACAACGCATCTTCTGCATGATACAGTGTGCAGAGTACATCATGTTTGTACTGCGCAACCTCTTCAGGCTGGTTTTCAAAATACTTCGCCCACGGGGCCTCGAACTCGGTCATAACATGCTACATCGTACCAATCATTAAATATGTTACAGCGTCTGATACGGGATTTTACACGAAATTAGAATTCAGGATGCGGCGGTAGCTCCTGCTTGAACCGGTTCTTCTCCACGCGTTCACGGACCTGTTTGACGTCTTCCGCGGAGACGGCTGACACGGCGTCTGCGATCGAATCATCCGGTAGCTGTAGCTGGACTCCGGTCAGCACCCGGTCCAGCACCTCGTACGGGAACGTTAGTTCGTCTGCATCCGTCTGACCCTTCCACAGGTCCGCGGTCGGCGTTTTCTCGATGATATCCGCCGGGACGTTCAGGTATTCCGCCAGATCCTTCTCCGTGGTCTTGTACAGGTTGTACAGCGCCTCGTTGTCGACGCCACCCAGTCCGTCCGCCGCCATCGTCATGTAGCCCAGGTCACGTTCCGACGCGTTCGTGGTGCCGGCCACCAGTGCACTCCGCGCCTTTGCACTGTCACGCAGCACGATCATCCGGCACCGGGCCAGCACGTTCCCCTGTTTCACGCGCTGCGTCCGCTCATCATCCACGGGCTCACCCAGTTCCGTCAGGTCGTCCACGATACCATCGACCCGGTCACGGAACAGGGCCTGGTCGTTCGTCGTGATATCCAGGTCGTTCGCGACACGGACCGCATGGTTGATGTCCGCTTCCCGCGTATGGTTTGCCGGCATGATGACACCGTGCACGCGTTCCGGTCCGACCGCTTTCACCAGGAGGTGGGCGACCGTGGCAGAGTCGATACCGCCGCTGAGCCCGACCACATAGCCGTTCATCCCGGATTCCTCCAGATGCTGCCGGTAAAAGTTTATGATCACGTCCGTGATACGTCGGGCTTCGTCCGGCGTGATCGTCAGCAGGGCGTGCGGATTATCGCGGTACGTCTGCAGGAACCCTTCCCGGTTGTCCGGCGTGTAGGCGTGGATCGATGGCATTGGCGGTCACCGCATGTGCAGTTATTCCTCAACAAGTTCGAATTCGAGGCGTTCCACGTCCGCACCTTTCGATACACGGTCAACGATATTGACCTTCCCGATCTCTCTGAGGCGGTTGACGTGGGTGCCGCCACAGGGGCAGATATCGATATCCGCGATCTTGACGATACGGAGCGGATCCACCGTGTCCGGGATCAGGTCCAGGTTGGTGCGGCCGTCCGCGACCCTGTTCTCAACCTCTTCCCGTGCCATGTTCTGCTTTTCCACGGCCAGGTCCTGACCGATGATCTCGTTCGCTTTCTGTTCGATCCATTCCACATCATCCTCCGAGAACGCAGCCGGTTCGAAGTCGATGCGGGACCGGTCCGCGTGAATCTGGTTGCCGGCCGTGGTAGCATCGTACTCGTCCAGCACGACCTTTGAGATCACGTGCTGTGCAGTATGCATCCGCCGGTACTTGGCGCGGAGCTCCTCATCGATCGTGCCGTGGATCGTGTCTCCTTCTGCCGGGAGTTCGCCGTCAAGGTTATCGATATAGTGGCGGACCGCTCCACCATCCTTCTGAACGTCCGTCACGTCTGCTGAGCCATCGGGCCATTCCAGTCGTCCCCGGTCCGCTGGCTGACCTCCGCCTTCCGGGTAGAAGTAGGTACCATCCAGCACGATGTAGTCGTCGTGGGCTGCAACCACGGTTGTTGTGAACTCGGTCTCGTAATCGTCATCCGGGAGATACAGTAACTCTGTCATGTGCCTTTGGTTTCGAAGACAGTGTTAAAAAACGTGTCGGTCTTCCTTATTTTCCGTCTACCGGGTGATGTCGCAGGACGCTGTATGCTTCCCCACACAGCGCTTTGGCGTGTTTCCGCGGCTCCCCTGCAACCCTTCTGCCTCCTGCAGGTCATCCGCAGACAGGAACTGCGTGGCGTCGACCATCTCCGGGTCATACCGCTCTTCCAGCACCGTGAACAGGTCGAACGCCACCACGGCCAGGTCGTCCGCGAACGCGTCCGGATCCACACCGTCCTCTTCAAGCATCTTCCGGAACGTGTCGCTGGCAGGATACGTCCCATCAAGCGGGTCCTCTTCGTACCAGCACATCCTCCCTGTTGTCACGTCGCGTGTATTGCGGAGTGATAACCCGGCCACCTGTGTCGCGTAGTCACCGTCGGCAGGGTTGTCCCGAATATAGATATCGGCTTCACGTGGATCATACCGCAGGTTGTCCTCCGGATAGCTGTCCGACAGCAGATCCATGCCATGCCCCGCCCAGTCCCGCTGCAGTTCGGCGTGGTTTCGACTGAACGTACCGCTGGACCGAGGCATGGACCGCATATAGCATTTCGTGGCATCCGGTGCGTGGTACCACGTGTAACCGCCGTCCGGCCGTACCGCGGCTCCTTCCTCGCTCCGTCCACGGATAGGGAACGGATCCTCCTGGTGGTCCATGAGTACTACCACGTTCTCATCGACGTCTGCGGCTCGTTTCTCGGCTGCGTATACAGTCGCCGCGATCTGTTCCGGTGCGCCGTACGTGGCCCCGTTCAGTTCGATCTCGTTTTCGATGTTAAGCAGGTATGCGTCCGTCATCGGTATCCCTACGTGCTGTTCCGGTACAGCCAGGCGTCGCTCCGGTATTTTTTTGCCATCCGCTGTGCGTTCGTCCATTCCAGATCCAGCCATCCCTCGGTTTCATACGGTTTCCCCTCGAGGAACGCCTGTTTCAACGCCTCCCGGGTCTCGTCGAACGATGCGTCTGACTCCTGTGTCACCGCGGAGACACGGTCCTGGAACTGTTCAATCCGTTTATCCGCTTTTTTGTCTTCTCCCGGAGTCAGGAACGTGAACATCTCTTCCGGATCCACCTCGTACAGAAGTGTGCCGCCGACGTATACCACGCCGTGCGCGGTCCGGGCTGTGGCGCCGGATATCTTACCATTTTCAGTGACCACGTCGTTTATCGGCTCGTACCGGGCGTCGATCCCGATCCGTTCGACCGCGTCCGCCACGAGGGTACAGGTCTGCTCGTAGATCGCGTTCAGATCATCCGGGAACAGTTCTTCCGGTCCAATGATCCCCCACGTGATCTCTCCGTCCCGGGTCAGGTAGGTGGTGCCGCCAGCGCCCTGCCGCCGTACGATCGGTATGCCTTCATCGTCCGCCGCTGAAACGTCCACCTCGTCCGCCACCGTCTGCGTGTAGCCGACGTTGATACAGTTCCGGTCCCAGCCTGCCAGCCAGACTATTGGCTGCCCCGTACCCTGTACGCTGCTGATCGCAACATCATTGAACGCGGTCTTCACGTACGGATCATAGCGCTGGAACGGGATGAACCGCCACGTCTCCTCATCCATACCCTCCACTGCCAATCAAAACTATAAGTTGGTATTCCCGGAAGGGTGTTACACCTGTCGAACGAACCGGCCCAGTTCTGTCGCGATCCGTCCAGGGGCATCATACAACACCATGTGGGAGGCATCAACCCATACCGGGTCACAGCCCAGCAGGCCGGCAGCCTCACGGATCGATTCCGCAGGGATTACCTCATCCTTCTCCCCGCCTATCACCTGCACCGGTACCGTCAGATCTGTGAGGGCGTCCCGGACATCGTACCGTTTTACTGCCTGCAGCGAATCCCGTAACAGGCCGGTTCCTGCATCCCTGATACGTCTCTCCATGAACGTGCGGACCGGATCGTTCCGTCCCTCCGGAACATAGTTCTCCACCATCTCCTCCGCCCAAGTTTCCCGGTCCATCGTCTCCAGTCCCTCCAGAACGTCGTCCAGTGACCTGGCTCGGAGCTCCGGCGTCCGGGCACCGGCACATAACACGCTGACACCGGCCAGTTCATCGTACAGCGCGGCATAGGTGAGTGCGACCATGCCGCCCAGGGAGTGACCAACGATCACCGGGTCCTCCAGTCCACAGTCCATCACCAGCCGATACAGATCACCTGCCAGTTCCTGTAACGAGTCGAACCGGGTGCAGAATGAGTCGCCGTGGCACCGCTGATCGTAGTACAGCTTCGGGTTCGGCACGTCTAGGTGCGTGTCCACCCGGGTCCAGGCGTTCCGGTCACCGAGCCATCCGTGGACAAAAACTATCGGGACACCATCTCCCGTCACGATATCGTACGCGATCCGCTGTTCCATACATCGGTACAGGTCGGCCCAGATTAAAGAATATAGTGCCGAATATACTGTGCCCTATCCATCCTCCGGATACGCGATTACCAGTGTCGAACCAGCCAGTCCCACAGCCGTGTCGGGAGCACCGTCTTCAGTTTGGGAGCGATCCATGCTATCCGTGTCACGGTGTACCTGGCACGTGGCCTGTCCGTTTCGACGGCGTACACGATCCTGTCCGCTGCCACGCGTGTCGGTGCACCTCGGTGCTCCGGTTCCAGCAGCTCCCGGTACCGGTCCGCGTAGATCGAGTCCGGCAGGTAGCGTTTCACCATCTGCCGGCCACGCTCGTTGAACCCGGTATGGATCGGTCCCGGCTCGATCACCACAACATCCACATCGAACTCGCACACCTCCATCCGCAGCGCGTCACTGAGACCTTCCACCGCGTGCTTGCTGGCCGCATACGCCCCGAAGAATGGTCCTGACACCTTTCCCGCGACCGAGGAGATATTGATGATGCGACCCTGTTTCTCACGGAGCATCGGGAGCGCGGCCCGGGTCACGTTCAGCAACCCGAACACGTTTGAGCGGAAATGCTCTTCCACCACATCCAGAGACTGGTCCTCGATGGCGCCACGTTCCTGCACACCAGCACAGTTCACCAGCACGGAAAACTCCTCCTCCGCCAGGACCTCATTCACCCGATCCTCGTCGTACACGTCCCCGTGATATATGGTGATGGCGGACGGAAGGTCCTGCAGCGCAGTCTTATCCCGGTCGTACACGATGACCTTGTATCCCTTCTCCACCAGCTGCTCCGCCGTGGCCTTCCCGATGCCGTTCGCTCCACCCGTGATAAAGACTCCGTTCATCGGTCATCCCCCGGCGTGATCGCATCCGAGACGCAGCGCAGCAGCTCCTCAAGCAAAAATCCGCGGCCGTACCGGTCCACTGCTGCATCGCCCGCAGCACCGTTCACCTGTGCTGCAGTGAATGCCCCCTGGAACGGCGAGCTACCCTGCGCGATGAGTGCTGCAGCGATACCGGCCAGCACATCTCCGGTGCCGCCCTTCGCCATGTACGGGTTTCCGGCTGGACTGGTCTCGGTCCGGTCACCGTTTGAAACGATATCCGTCGGGCCTTTCAGCAGGATGGTGCATCCCATCTGGTCCGCATACCGGGACACCAGCGTCTCCCGCTCATCCGGATCTGAGGGAAGTTCCTCGCCCGTACATTCTGTAAACTCTGTATCGTGCGGTGTCAGCACCGTGTTTTCGTTGAGCGTATCGTCGTCCACTGCCTGCAGGGCGTCCGCATCCACCACGACGGGGCCTTCCGCGCGGCCGAGAACCTCACTGACCAGGTTCAGCGTGGTGTAATGGGTGCCGAGACCGGGGCCGATCACGGTGCAGTCAGCTGTCTCCATGAGCGAGACGATGCTATCGGTATGATGTTCTTCGAGGCGTTCACCGTCCAGCGCGACCGGGATCAGATCCATCGCGAACGATGCGCTGTTCCAGGCACTTTCCTCTGGCGCAGCGACCCGGGCGAGGTCGCAGCCCGCGCGGAGTGCTGCGATGCCAACGATGGCAGGCGTGTTCAGGTACTGTTCGGATCCAGCGACGACCAGCACCTCTCCACTGTCTCCTTTTCTATCGTTCTGGTCGCGGTCATGCAGATCCTGGGAATATGGCATCTGTTCCATACCCGTGTTTTGGTGGCAGAGATAATAAAGTTTAAATACGACGGAGTATTACGTTGTATTACGATGAGGGTGGCGATCAACGGGTTCGGCCGTATCGGACGGTGCATGTTCCGGGCTGCGGCGGACAGAGACGATATCGATATCGTGGCGATAAACGATCTGGCAGATCCTGACGACCTACACTATCTCCTGAAGTACGACTCCGTGCACGGCTCCTATGACAGAGGATCACTGGAGGACGGCGCACTGGTGTTCGACGACACCAGTATCCCGCTGTACCAGGAGCAGGACCCGTCGCAGCTGCCGTGGGATGCGCACGGTGTGGACGTGGCGCTGGAAAGCACCGGCGTGTTCCGTAAACGGAGCGGTGCGGCACAGCACCTTGACGCCGGAGCGGAACACGTGTTGATCTCCGCCCCGGCAACGAGCGATGATGTCCCGCAGATCGTGTACGGCGTCAACCATGAAACGTACAGCGGGGAACGGGTCGTGTCCAACGCATCCTGCACCACGAACTGTCTGGCCCCGATGGCCAAGGTGCTGCACGACCGGTTCGGTATCAACACAGGACTGCTGACCACGGTCCACGCCTACACGGGCTCCCAGAAGCTGATCGATGGACCGTTGGGGAAGCGGCGGCGCGGCCGGTCCGCGGCTGAAAACATCGTTCCGACCACGACAGGGGCGGCGAACGCGGTGACCTCTGTCATCCCTGAACTGGACGGCAGGCTGGATGGGATGGCGATGCGGGTGCCGACGCCGAACGGGAGCGTGGCCGATCTGGTGGTTGACCTGGCACAGGACGTGAGTGTATCCGATGTGAACAGTGCGTTCAAGGATGCGGCGACCAACGAGATGGATGGCGTACTCCGGTATGCAGAGGATGCGCTGGTGTCCCGCGACATCATCGGCGACCCGCACTCCTGTATCATTGACGGGCCGTCAACGATGCAGGTGGAAAACGGCTTGGTCAAGGCGCTCGGATGGTATGACAACGAGTACGGGTTCGCATGCCGTATGCTTGACACGGCACGGTACGTGCACAGAAACTGATCCACCATGACCTGTTTCAATACGATCGACGATATGCCGGCACGGCAGACCGTGCTTACGAGGATAGATATCAACGCACCCGTCAAAGAGGGTGTGGTGCAGGACTGTAAACGGTTTGAGCGGCATGCTGCCACTATAACGGATCTTCTGGACCGTGGGCACGCCGTGGCGTTGCTGGCGCATCAGGGGCGGCCCGGTCGCGATTCGTATATGGCGCTGGAGCAGCATGCGGACATCCTTTCAACGCGGCTTCGTCGGGAGGTGCGGTACGTCGATGATGTGGGCGGTGAGAAGGCGGCAACCGCTGTGAACAGTCTTGATGCCGGGGACGTGCTGTTGCTTGAGAACACCAGGTTTTCAGACCATGAACTGCGGGAACTACCTCCGGAACGGCACGCGGAGAACGGGTTTGTGCAGAACCTGTCGGCTGCCGCGGACTGTTTCGTGAACGATGCGTACTCGGCAGCCCACCGGTCGCACGCCTCACTTGTCGGGTTTCCTGCTGTGATGGATGCGTATGCCGGACCGGTCATGGCACAGGAGTACAGACATAATTCGCGGATCAGAAACGGGCTGGACGGCAGGACCACGATAGTGCTGGGCGGGAAAAAGACCGGTGATGTACTGCACGTGATGGACCGGCTGATCGCGGATGATGCCGTTGACTCGTTCCTGATGGGCGGACTGGTCGGTGAACTGTTCCTGCGGGCGGAAGGGCATGATGTCGGATACGATGTTGATGATAGCCGGTTCATGCACAAGCAGTGGCTGGCGTACCGTGACACGGTGAAACGGTTGCTTGCCGACCACCGTGGCAGGATCCACCTCCCGCTGGACCTTGCGTTCCATGACGCTGACCGGGAGCGGACAGAAGTAGCTGTTTCCGATGCTGCAAAGGAAGAACCGTACTGGGATATCGGCCATGAGACGATGGAGCAGTACACGCGCATCATACGTCACAGTGACGCGGTCCTCGTGAAGGGGGCGCCCGGCGTGTTCGAGGACGAGACGTTCGCGCACGGGACGAAAACGCTTCTCGAAGCGATCGGAACGCACGGGTGTTTCTCCGTGGTGGGTGGCGGCGATACGTCCCGCTGCATCGACCTGTACGATCTGGACGAAACTGATTTCGACCACGTGTCTATCGCGGGCGGCGCCTACATCCGGGCATTGACCGGGGAACCCCTTCCCGCCGTTGAGGCACTGCGGGTCCAAAGATGATGTGTTCACCGCGAACGTATTCTGAGGAGCTATGCCTCCGCACTGGCCCAGACCAGTTCGAAGTAGCTCATGAAACTGTCCGCGGCCTGTCTGTCCTTGATCATGATGACGAGCGGGTTGTCGATCCAGAAGATGATGCCGACCCTGGAGCCGTAGATGCACATGGAGACACTTGATTTGTATCCTTCCGGCAGGTACCGGTGTTCGATCGGTTCGTGTTCACCGACCATGCCGCGCATCCGGTGCTCGAACACGCCCTTGATCTTGATGCCGTTTTCCTGTCGTTTCTTCGTCCACGTGGGTAGAAAGTACTGCAGGATATCTTCGGATTCTTCCGGCGATCCGATGAGGTAGATGGTCTCTCCTTCCCGGAGCTCATCGTTAAACAGGTGCTTGATCCCTTCCTTGCCCTGCAGAACTTTCACGTCCCGTTCATCCTGTTCCGCGGTAAAGTGTGCCATCAGGTCCGGCAGGACCGCGTCCACCCGTTCCTCCAGCTCCGTGAGATCTGCACGTTTCTCCTCGATCAGTTCCTGCAACCGCTCCGGGTTCGTCGCCTCGTACACCCGACGGTTCTCCTCATCCACGTAGCTGACCAGTCCCTTCTCTGTCAGCGACTCCATCACGTCGTACGCCAGCCGACGGTGAACGCCTGCCTTCTTCGAAACCGCGGAGGCCGTGTCCGCACCGTTCCGCAGCAACGTCATATACACGGTGGACTCTGACTCCGTCAGATCCATGTCCGCCAGTACCTCCTCCGGCTCCATACGTTCACATACGGCGTAATCCTTAAGGCGGTTTGGTGCACGCCGTGTGGTATACTGTCTACACTACACACCTTGACGTTCTCCCGGCACCCAGTCTACATTGTAACGATGGTCGCTGACGGTTATGGACAGCACCCGGATCACGAGACATCTGCACAAACCGTGGATGATGATGATACAACTGCTGTGACGGCGATCGGTGAACTGGTCGCAGACCATGTGGTGCCACTGGACGATGTTGACCGCCGGTACCGTGAGATGTGGCAGGATGAGGACTGGTTCCCTGCCGCCGGTGAAAGTATCGTTGCGGAGGATGTCCCCGCGTACCTCAACGAATTTGTCGTGGAAACATATCCCGGTGGGCGCGGACCGAACCAGGCCGTTTCCGCCGCACTTAGCGGTGCAAACACGTCTTTTTACGGGATGGTCGGACCCGGCGGCGATCCACTTCTCGACGAACTTGCGGAACATGGCGTGGATGTCGGTGACGTGGCGTACGATGCAGCCAAAGAAGAGAGCACCTGTTACGTGATGGTCGAGGATGACGGAGAAAACCGGATCGCGTTCATGCGCGGCACCAACAGCGCACCCACTCGGGACTACCTTGATGAGCGTGTTTCGAGCACAAGTGCGGACTACCTCCTGCTTCACAACGGCGATCCCGCGGACACCATCAAACGAGTGCTTGACACTGTCGAGGAACAGGAGGAGGGACCGTCAGTCATATTCGACCCGGCGCCCGTGGACGGTGCGGACCAGTGGCTTGACTACGACTGCGTCGACATCGTGACACCGAACGAGGTGGAGTACGCGGCGCTCGATGACGTGCTTGGTGACTACGATGGCACCGTGATACAGACCAGTGCAGACGGAGCCACCGTGGACACAGGACATGACCGGTACCACGTATCGTCGCCGGAGGTGGACGTGGTGGACACGACCGGGGCCGGAGACACGTTGAACGGATACCTGGCAGGATGCCTTTCACAGGGAGCCACCACGGAGGAAGCTGTTACGTACGCGGTGTATGCCGCCTCCCTCTCTGTCACGCGGGAGGGTGCGCAGCCATCGATGCCGGCGCTCGAGGAGGTCGAACGGTTCATGGATGGAGGATAGGCAGGATATTGCTTTTCCCTCCGATATCATCCACCGTTTGATGGCGGTTCATCGTCCACCGGATCGTCAGAAACCGATCCATCGGCACCGTTTTGCATCTGTTGCGGCCCCGGTTCCGGCGGTTGATTGACCGCTGCACCGAACTCTTCGAACACGTCTTCAATAAGGTCAACGAACTCACGGTTGAGCGAGTCGAACGCATCCGGATCCTCTGCCTCGATGGTGATACGGATTTTTGGGGTGGTGTTGGATGCACGGATAAGCACCCATCCCTTCTCCTTATCAACCCGGACGCCATCCATCGTATTCGTATGCTGGTATTCATGTGTGATGATGTCCTGCAGTGCGTTCATGACGGCAAACTTGTCTCGCGGCGGTACACGGTACGACATCCGCCCCTGGTAGTAGTGTGGGAGATTGTCCACAACGAGTGACAGCGGCTGGTCAAGCCTGGAGACAACCTCTGCCAGGTACAGCGAGGTTGCGATCCCATCGTCCATCGGAAGGACATGCGGAACCCCGATATGCCCGGATTTCTCCACGCCAAGACAGGCACTGTGCTCCCGCATGGCCTTGAACAGGTAGGTATGTCCTACCCGGACCCGTATCACGTCCTTTCCGTACTGTCCGGCCACGTGCTCCAGCAAACGGGAACATTCGACGTTCGCCACGACAGGACCGTCCCACCGTTCCGCGATCTGCTGCAGGAGAACTGCGCCCAGCTGCTCGGAGCTGAGCAACCGCCCGTTCCCATCTACAGCTGCCACCCTATCCGCATCACCATCGTAGGCGATGCCGACATCGTGATCGCCTTCCTGCATCCTCACCCTGAGTTCTGCCAGCGAATCCTTTGTCACATCAGACCCGCGCTTAGGGAACATGCCATCCGGTGTATCATTGATGACGGTCGTCTTGGCACCTGCCTCGTTAAAGAGTAACGGGGCAACGATACTGGCACTACCATTCCCACAGTCCATCAACACGTCGACATCACCGATATCAACCTGTGAACGCAGATACTTTTTGTACTGGTCGACAGCCTCCACAGTTTGCTCCTCCCCCATCCGGTTCGCGAGGCCTTCCTCCTGGTAGAACGCGTCGCGTATTGCCATGTTTGCTTCCTCGGAGTAGCCGACACCGGTTCCATCAGCGAACTTGACGCCGTTCCATCCCGGCGGCAGATGGGATGCGGTAATATACGCGGTGCGGACACCATCCTGCCAGCCTTTATAGAGAACCACGCCATACGGGGCCATACCAACATCCTTCATAGTCATCCCGGCTTTCCGGGCACCCTGCTTGAACGCATCAGAAAACTCCGGACTCGACGTGCGGACGTCATGACCGATCAATGCGGTATGTTCACCGTGTTCACGCATACTCTGGGCGGCGAACGCGTATCCGATCCGCTCCATCACGTTCGGCGTCAACTCTTCACCGGTTTTCCCTCGGATATCATATGCGCGGAAGATATGGTCGAGCGACATACCACACTCTTCTTCGAGAGGCTTAAATAAATCTATGGCGCCCACCCCCATTCAAGTACCCCCTCCTTCTCAACCCCAAAACACCGCGAGCCGATACTAGCAGGCTGAACGGCATCGAAACGCCTCTAAACACCGGATCCGATGATCAAGGCGCTTGCGGACACTGCGGCCATCCAGGATAGTCGGCGTATAACCAGTTTATAACGGTGAAACGGGAGGAATGGAATGAGTACACGCCCCCTATGACGTCGTGGGAACATGACGCGTACCTCCATACGTACTAGTAAAGTATCTGCACCGGAGATTTCCGTGAATCCAGTACGATTTATTAATCTCGAAGACTGGAGTCATGGTTATGGCTGATGAAGGCCCTGTTGAGGGAAAGCTTCTGCAGAACCGGGTACGTGTCTGGGAGAACCAGGAGGAGCTGCATAGCGAACTGTACTACGGAAAGATGATCGACGACTACCTGGAACTGTCGCTGGTGGAAACCCTGCACCTCGTTGACCGTGACGAACTCCTGGTACACGAGGACGATGACGAGCTGTCCCGCGAAGAACTGTTCGACCGGTTTACCGGGGTTGACGACGAGTTCCCACAGAAGTACGCTGTGTACAGCGATCTCCGGGAGCGCGGCTACATCCTCAAATCCGGGTTCAAGTTTGGCACGCATTTCCGCGTATACCCGCGTGGCGTGAACCCGTACAAGGAGGGGCCGAAGACACAGAAAGAGCATACGAAATGGGTGGTGCACGCCGTTCCCGAAAACCATACGTTCACCTACCAGGAGATGTCACGCGCGGTGCGGCTCGCCCAGAATATCCGGGCAACCATGCTCTGGGGGATCGTGGACACAGAGAACGAGGTCACGTACTATCGCATCGATCGGATCACCCCCTGATCAGATACGAGCTACCGCATCGATCGGATCACACCCTGATCAGATACGAGCTACCGCATCGATCGGATCACACCATAATAAGTATTATGTAGGAGCTCCGCCAAACCTTACTGTATGCATCGGCGCGGGGTGTCCGAACTTGTTTCTCTCGTGTTTTTTATCGCGATAGTGGTCGTGGCGATCGGTATTACGTTGAACATCGCGCTTCCTCACATCGATCGGATGGAGGACACGGCATCCATACAGAACAGTATCACGTTCCTCACCGAACTCGATAGCGCGATACAGGAGGTTGCCACAACCGGGCAGTACAGCAGCCGAACCGTCAGTGTCCGGTTCCAGGACGGACAGTACCGGTTTGACTCCGACCAGGGACTGTTTTACTATGAGATCGACACGGATTCGGCCCTCGTCTCCGCCCATGGAACACAGCGGCAGGGACCGGTCGAACTCACCGCCAATGCAGACATCTCGGTAACACAGGAATCTGTGAACGGTGTAGACTGCCATATGATGGAGAACCAGTACCTGGAAGCCTGTATCCGGTACATCCCGGAGACGTTCGATCCAGATGATCATCCCAGTCTGATCGGATACTGGCGACTGGAGGAGGAAACCGGCCAGTGGACGAACGACTCCTCTCGCTATAGCAATGATGCCGCTGTCGTGGACGATCCAGAACGTGGAGAGCCCGGCGTTTGGAGCAATGCTTGGGGTATCGGCGGTGACAGCAGCCCCATCGGATATGGAGAGACCGATATCGACTACGAGGGGAGTTTTACAGTCAGTGTGTGGGTACAGGCAGATCCTGAAGGAACGAATGATGATCCCAGACAGGCATTTTTTTCATCCTCTGACGACTTCACCCTGGATGGATCATTCCAGTTAGATACGGATGGTGACGGGAATCTGACCACTGCCGCGGAAGGCGGCGGAGAGGAAACATCTGTCGTATTCGGAGAGATTACTGAAGGCGAGTGGCAGCATGTGACGCTGGTCTCGGACCTGGAAAACGGAGTGGTTCGAGGATATCTGGATGGTGTAGAGGTGCATAACGAAGAAGTCAGTGAAGACGATACGTTCGCAAATTTCACCGAGGTCGGGATCGGGATCAACAGGGGCCGTACCTGGGCGTTCGAAGGATGGGTAGACGAGGTCCGTGTCTACAACCGGTCCCTGACCGCGGAGGAGATCCGGTGGCTGTACCTGCAGCGCGGTGATCTGCAGTACGTGAACACGAGTGAACTGGTGGTCCACCTGCACAACAAGCAGACGGATGAAACGCTGGACGGTGTGATCGATACGTATGTAAACAATTTTGAGACGACGCGGGAGGGACGTGGCCACACCGAACCGGATAACATCGGTGGAAGCCTTGGACAGGGACTGATAACGGCCAATATTTCGACCGATGAGGGGCAGTATGATGTCGATTACCGGTTGTTGAGCGGTGCTGATTTCCTGACGTTGGAAAGTGCCGGGGATCAGGTAACGGCAGGACTCGACTTTATTGTGGACGATGCGGACAGCGATACCGTGTATGTTGGTGGAGAGCAAAATCCTTCGCCAGGTGTGTATACAGCGGATGATGGTATTTCATACGGTTATGGTGTTGCAGAGGGCACGGAGATGATCGCCGGTATCGTTGCAGGGTCCGGGTTCGATCAGATCGCGTACAGTGATACCGGTGAGGCACATGCGATAACCATAACGGATGATGGACGCAGCACGTTCCTCGTACCGTTCACAGACGGGACGCATGCGGATATCAGGAACCGGGAATCATTGATACATGGAGGCGTGTATGGTGCAAACCGGTTGTTCGACTATCCGTCACCGAACTTTGCCTCCGCTTTGACCGATGAGCGAACAGTCCGGGCGTCGCTATCCTATGATACGATCCATCTGTCGGGGCGGGACCGGATCCTGTCTCCCGGAACCTACCAGTTACACGTTGAGAACCACGGTGCCGTGGACGGCAGGGCAAACGTATCGGTAACAGTCAGATAAACATGTCGAACAGTCGGAACAGAGGAGTAACACGATGCAGCGGAACGGAGTCGCTATCGGTATCAGTATGGCCATCGGCATGGCCATCTTCGTACTCGCCGTTGCATCCACGTTCCTCCTGTTCCAGGACGCACTTTCTCCACAAACCGGTACCGACCAGCAGACAGGAGCGATCGCCGACACCGCACTCAACCATTTCCAGGACCTGACCGACTGGACACTGTACCGGTCAACGGTTGCCATACACAGTAGCCACGACATCCCCCATCACCCCCTGGAGATACCGATCGTTCTTCCGGACGGAACCAGCGAGAACACTGTTCTCACGATGCGCGGGAACCGTGAGATACCGTCACAGTACCATGCTGATGATAACACGGTGGTGGTCGTGACAAATACCAGTAGCGGTGTCACAACACTGGACATCGTGCATGCAGAACACGGTGAAATCACGCCCCGCCAGTACGACACCGGTCTGGAACGGCAGGAGAACACGACCTGGAACCAGCACATGAACGTCACTGTCAACAGTAACGGATTTACCGATATCTCGTTCAAAGACGTTCCATTTTTGGAAGATGCTGCAGATATCGACGTCGATGATACCCCCGTGTTCGATGACGGACCGGTACGGACGCACTTCACGTACAGCCAACCGGATGAGACAGCGGTACGTGTGTTTGACCGGTCAGGGCAGATCCGGGTCACTACCGCGTTCACGGGCGAAAAGGACTGGGAGTTCAACCTGACAGGTGAGTTTACCGACATGTACGCATCCTCCCAGGACGACACCATAGATCTGGATGACTCCGGCACGCTGTTTTCCGAACCGTCGGATTTCGTCGACTTCTACGATGACGAGGGACTCGGCATCGCCGGTGACGACCTGTTCGTCACCGTGGAACGTGACACCAGTAACGCCCCGATCCAGGTGACGGTCAACTTCTCGGATGATGGCGGGGAGAAGGACGTACTGCTGTACGCCCACGACGGAAACTATACTGCGGCACTTCCCGTGGCGAACGCGTTCCTTGAGCCGTATACCGTGTCCACCGGCGTCCCTGTTTCAGTCACCGGTATCTCCCGGGACAGGGCTGCAGCGATCGAGGAATACGACTATGAAACGGTGCATGATCTTCTGGGGCTGCGAGGCGCCGACTACAACATCACCGTGGACGGCGTGTTCCAGAAGGGGAGGAACGTTCCGCGTGGTACCGTCCACGTCCACGAGTTTCCAGTACCGGTCGTTGAACGGTTTGCAAACGCTACGATAACCCATAAACAGATGCGGATCTGGAGATAACCCATGTCACGGATACAGAACCGGATCGGTGCGATATACGTGATCGAGGCGGTGATCGCTGCATTCATCCTGCTGTTCTTCATGCTGGTCCTGACACAGGCGCCGTTACTGGACTCGGGGACAGAGGTGCGGGACAAGACCCCTCACGTGATAGACACGCTTGATACCGCAGGAGAGATCGCAGACCCCGCACACCGGCAGGATGTAGACGCTCTCGCCTCGCTTATCCGAGATCATGTTCCACACCGTCAGATCGAGGTAGCGCTGCTCACGGTGAACAGCACAACCGGCGAACCTTCGATATTCGCTGATTACAGTCGTACATTCGACGTCACGGAGACCACGGAATCTGCGGTGTTACGGGTGTGGTACCGGGATGCCACTGCTCCAAACATCAGCATCAACCAGGAACCAGTACTGAACAACACCGGCACGGTACAGGATGAACAGGCACGGACAGACATCTCGGATCTTGTTGAACCCGGAGAAAACACACTGCATATCGACGTGGCGGACACGTCACAGATCGGGTACAGCATCGAGGTCTACGACCGTATACGGAGCGGAACCCCGCCACCCGGTGTGAACGTGTTCACCTCGACACATCTCCTGACCGGGACAAACACCAGTTTCCAGCCTGTGGAGGTGACGGTACTGGCATGGTAGTGAACCGGCGGACCGGCCAGTTTTTCATCATCGGCGCACTGCTGATCATCATCCTCCTGGCCGGTATCGCCCTGTTCGATGTCGGCGGTATCACCTCACCACAGACCGATACCCCGAAACACCTGTTCGACCAGGCGCTCACCACCTTCCCCCAGATGGTCAACACTGCCATGACAGAGGACCCTTCCGCCTCACACATGGAACGCCGGGCAGCCACCTACTTCACGTTCCAGAACCACGTGTTCAATACGCACGGACTGGACACGGCGGCCCACACACTGATCGGTGTCCCACAGGAAGATGACAGTGTATCGTTCATCCTCGTAAACTTCCGCGGTGTGACCATGGACGATATCGCGGTCACGGCAAACGGTGACACACAGCACCTCTCCTCACTCCCGCATGGAGAAACCGCGCGCATAGAGAAAGAAAACCTCCCGATGACGTTCAATGTCCGGTTAACGTTCGGCGGCGATCACCGGTTCAACCATAGCTACTCCGTTGCCAGAGACCAGTACTCCGCCGTCTACCAGTTACGGACCGACGGTGAGGATCAGCGGTGGCAGACCACCAGAACCTACTAGCCTCCGTTACACGGTTAGAACCGGCGGACACGATGGCCGAACGGGGCGCCTACCTGCCGCATACGGTTTGATGCTCCGCTGAACCTGTCTCTCCACCGGTACGCGAAGAACAGGCCCGCAAGCAGACCGGACAGGTGACCGGTACTCGCAAATATCTCCAGTACCGGGATCGTTCCCAGCCATGGTACTGCCTGAGTCACCACGTTGATCACGTCAAGCGTGGCGAAGAATATGATCGCGGTACGGATACTGAGCGGAACGATGAAAAACGCAAGAACCCGGATATCCGGACGGAGCACAGCCAAAAACGCTACCATGCCGTACAGTGCACCGGAGAACCCGACCGCTTCACCCACACCGAGGAACGGCGCGGTAAGCGTGAACCCGACCGATGATGCGATACCGGCGATGATCAACAGTTTCAAGAACCGTTCCCGTCCCAGCATCCGCTCGGCTTCAACACCGAACGAGAACAGCACGATCGAGTTGACGAGGAGGTGCGCGAAATTGGCGTGGAGGAACATGGATGTGACGATACGCCACACCTCGAAGTCCCAGAGAACAGCCTGTGCATCAAGTTCAAACGCACGGACAAACCCCGGGATCGATACTTCCAACGCATACACTACGAACAGGACACCCAGCAGCATGTAGGTGACCGGGATATCTGATGGGAGTAGCGTGTCCAGCAGTGAGGACGAGCGCTGTGGTTTCCGGGTTTCAACGTCCACCTCACTCCTGTCCCGGTTCCGGTTCACGGTGTATCCGATCCGTCCCTGCTCATGTGACTGCTCTTTGTACTGCTCCAACCCATTGCAGTCATGGTTCTCCGGCAGGCGATGTGCTGAACAGAACGACTGTTCGCAGAACTTGCAGGTGAACGGCATCGACGTCCTTGTTTTACACTGTGAACATTCCACCATGATACATCCTCAATTCCACTGGGTACTCGTTTACTTTACTGTAGCGGATGACTGTACACTACCCAGTCCATCCCAATCCTTTACGGTACTACTGATTATTCCACTGGCTCTCCCAGTTCGGAAAGTGCTGTCCCGGAATACAGGTACTCCTGGATCGTCTCTTCAAGCTCCGCCATCCGGACACGGACCTGTTCCGTCGTGTCCCTGTCCCGGATCGTGACAGTATCATCCTCCAGCGTGTCAAAGTCCACGGTGACGCACAGCGCTGTACCTTTCGCATCGTTCCGCGCGTACCGTTTCCCGATCGATCCGGAATCATCATACTCGACGTCGAACCGGTGCCGGTGCAGCCGCTGGTACAGGTTGCGGGCCACGTCAGGGAGGTCGTCCTTCGTCATCAATGGGAACACAGCCACATCCAGCGGCGCGATATGATTCGGGATCTCCAGCCGATCCTCCTCCGGGTTGTAGAACATGTCAAGCACGGCGAACGTCGGCCGATCCGTACCAAACGCGATCTCAAGGATGTGCGGCATCACTTCATTCCCCTGGTTATCCTTGAACGTCAAGTCCTCCGGCGAATGCTCAGAGTGCTGGGACAGGTCGTAGTCACCGCGGTCGTGAACACCGCAGCACTCCACCCAGCCGAAACTGTTCAACTCGATCTCCAGATCCCAGGCATCACGGGCGTAGTGCGCCATCTCATCCTCCTGGTGCTCCCGGTACCGGATCCGGCCCTCCGGGACACCCGCACTCGTGAACAGGTCGAACGCCACGTACAGGCACCATGCGTACGCCTGGCTGGTTACGACACCGTTTTCGACCGCTTCCTCGACCGTCATCCACTCCGGATCGGCGCCGCGTTCCTGGTAGTCTGCCGGCCACAGCGGCAATTTCTCATCCTTGATATCCTCGTACTCATCCCAGTCATGCTTCATTTCCTCGGTCACGAAGATCTGGCCTTCGGCCTGCGTGAACTCGCGGCCGCGCAGCACGTGCTGGCGCGGTGAAATCTCATTTCTGAAGGCTTTCCCGATCTGGAACACCTTGATCGGCAGCTTCTTCCGGAAGAACCGCCAGTACCGCTTGAACGGCAGGTATGTCGTGGTCGCGGTCTCGGGCCGGTTGTACGCCTCGTTTCCACCGACCTCGGTCTGCATCATCAGATTGTAGTCGTGGATCTCCATGTCGAATGTGCCACCGCACGCCGGGCACGTGATATCCCTGTCAGCGATGAACGTGAGCAGCTCCTCATCAGACATGCCGTCCGCCACCACATCATGGTTCTCCTCGATCAGTTTGTCCGCACGGAAACTGCCTTCGCACTGCGAACAGAGGATCATCGGATCAACGAACGTGTCAAGGTGGCCGGACGCTTTCCAGACGGTGCGGGGCATGATGATCGGTGCCTCCACCTCGGAGAACATGTGCTGCTTGAACACGTCCCGCATCTCACCTTCCAGCTTGTTCTTCAACAATTTGCCCATCGGCCCGTACGTGTAGAACCCGGCAAGTCCGTTGTATATCTCCGGTTCCGGACCCCAGATAAACCCGTTTCGTACAAGGTGCTGATCAAGCTCGTTGGCAAATCGCTCGCTGTCCGCAGTCATACGTACAGAAACAGCGCGCCACAGCTTTTTAAATCCTGCAACCGGGGACCAGTTCCTTCTCCAACGTGACTTCACGGAGGTCCGGCAAGTATTTTTAAACTTGACGGATGTATAGAGGGTAGAGATGAGCACATCACTCTGCGGTGGACGCGCCAGTACCGGCGTGACGGATGCACTGAGTGATGCTGCTCTGGGGCAGTTCTGGTACTTCTCCATGTTTATGTGGCGGAACATGTGTATGCGATAACGTTGTTGCCTCCGTCGCCCCCCCCTGTTTCCCTTGTTGCGTTTCATTCGACCGGACCGGTGTTGCGATGGAGGCGCCAGCATAGCGTGCCAACCACATACCGGAGAGTACCCCCCCTGCCACGACGGGTGGAATCCACGAATGAACACGATACAACGCTACACGAAGAAACGTGAAAACGGAACAAACGGTACAGCAGTAACGAGCGCCGATACGAAGATCGGGTACGCTCCCGAAACCGGTGAGCCTGCAGCCTTTATACTGGGCGATATCAACGCGTTCCCGGAAGGACAGGAGTTCCTGGAAGACTGGTACGGGACGGCAGAGCACGTGGCGGACAGCCTCATATACAATACGATGCAGCACGCGGACGGAGACACCGCGGACATCGTGGTCAACCACCATCCCGGGACGTACAGCGACAACGGATGGAACGGGAACCCCGGGCAGTGGCTGGAGCGGGACAAGAAAACGCTGTACGCCGAGATCATGGACCATCCAGCGGTTGGAGACGTGTACGACGTCGTGGACCCGGAGCAGCACCTGTCCGTTGATGGCGGCGACATCTACGTGGACGGGACTCCGGTCGATGGCTACATCAACCTTCACGACCGCGGAGAACATCTGCTGCGTGCACTGGACTATGATACGGAAGCGATCGCGAAAGGAGCGAACCCGCCAACCGCGGTCTGGAACCGGGAACTGGAAGCATACACAGGGAAGCACGCGCTTCTTGACACGGTGGAGGACCTTGCACAGGACGTGGAGCACGTGTACACACCGCGGTTTGAAACGGTCGAGACCGTGGAAGACGTGATCCGGTTCGGGTTCGACCTGTACGGGGACGACTGGTTAACCGAACCTCGCCGGGACGAAACCGTGATACTGAAGACGGATCCGGACGCGACCTGGGGAGATGCCGTGCTCGCGTTCGATCCAACGGAGATCGTGGATGAACTGGAGGCCCGGAAGCGGGAGAGCTACGGCGGTACACCCTACCCCGAAGAGATTGCGGAAGACGTGCTCGTGGTGCAGGCACAGCGGGAAGAGGACCGTGTCTCCGGGATGAATAACCGGCCGGACAACCACCAGCTGCTATCCTACGAGAACGATACGTGGACGATCATGCAGCAGGATCCCGATACCGGCGATTACATCCCGGGAACCGGGATCGTGGAGGAAGCGATCGCCGGCGCCGTTGAACGGGACGGAACCACCTACCATATCGGCACGGTAGACGGCAGGCCGTACGATCTTGTACCGTTAAGTGTGACAGACCCGGGAACAGGACGGGGAACACTCCGCGCTGTCACGGTCAGGACCGCAAACTCGGAGAACCTGAACGTGAACCGGAACGGCGATGGCCTTGACCGGTTCGGCGTCCATCCACTGAAGGATGCGTACCCAGCGTTCCTCGAGAACGAACTGGCAGAAGATGCCGGACACAGCATCCCGCTCCAGGAGATCAACGACCTGCTGGAGGATACAGCAGAACTCATCACCACCACCCGAAACCAAACAGCATACGACGCAGAACGACACCTGGAACACGGTGATCTGTGATGCATGTGTACACGCTTGGGGACGGAGACCCGGACACCGCGATAGTCGCAGGTGTGCACGGTGACGAGGTGTGCGGTGTTGCGGCGGTCGACCGGTTCCGATCCTCCGACATCACGGTACGGAAACCGGTGAAGCTGATCGTGGCGAACGAGGAGGCACTGGAACTGGGAGAACGGTACGTGGACACCGACCTGAACCGGGCGTTCCCCGGCAACCCGGACAGCAGCCTGCACGAGGAACGGCTGGCGCACCGACTGGTTGAGGAACTCTCTGGACTCAGCGCCGTGCTGGACCTGCACTCCACACAGTCATACGATCAGCCGTTCGCGGTCGTTTCCACCCTCAACACGGCCACGGCATCGCTCATCCCGGCGACCGGCGTGGAGCACGTGGCGGATTTCAGCGCACTGGGCGGGAACAGTCTGATCGACCACTGCGACGGTGTCGTTGTGGAGTGCGGGCTCACCGGCTCCGACCAGGCAGCAGAGAACGCGTACCAGGTGATGATGAACTTCCTTGCCGCCCACGGCGTCATCGATAGACGGTTCACGATGACAGATCCGGCACTGTACCGTATCACGGACCGTGTACCGAAAGAGGCGAACTACACGCTGGCCGTTGAAAACTTCGAACGCGTCGAGAACGGGCAGATGTATGCCCACGGAGAGACAGGTGAACTCGTTGCAGACGAACCGTTCTACCCCGTACTGATGTCGGAGAACGGGTACAGTGACATCCTCGGGTTCCGTGCGGAGAAGATGGGAACGCTCTCGGAGGTTGCGACACGATGAAACATACTACGCGACGGACAAACAGCAGCCCTGCCGTTATCCGGTACAGTTCAGCGGATGGCCCCTACGATGTGGGCCGGGTTGAAGTAGCAGCGAACGGGTTCACCTATCTCCGGGAACTGTATGACATCCCAGGATTCACCCGGGAGGATTACGAACTCGTTCTGGAGCACGCTGAAGAACAGCTCTTCGATATGCTGGACGGGAACACCATCCTGACCGGGTCAGACCGTGAGAAACTCGAGGAATACGGAGTCGAACCGGTTCACCGGCCAGCGGACTACGGTCTCGCCGAGCAGGTTGACGGGTTCTGCAGGGCTGACCATTACCGTTCCTTCAAACCCCAACCAACCGAACAGGTGGATCACGACAACGTGATCACCGTCCCCGGCAAAGAAGCCTGAGGGACAGCGGGAACTGGATGTGACTGCCATGGAGGTCAACACGGTTGGACCGGGAAAACCGGAAATTGCGGTCGTGGCATGTATCCACGGCGATGAACCATGTGGGAAGACCGCGATCGGCCGGTTCCTGTCACAGGATCCGGTACTGGACCGTTCCGTGATGTTCATCGTGGCGAACGAGAAGGCGCTGGAACATGGAGACCGGTACGTGGACACCGGCATGGAAACGTACTGTGACGGCGTGGCCGCGGAATGCGGGATACAGGGAACAGACGACGCGGCAGCGAACGCCCTCGCTATCATCGAACGGTTCCTGACCGCGTATGGTGCCATGCCCGGTACGGCCGCGTCAACGGAGCAAACCTGGTACCGTGCGATAGACGCTATCCCACAGCAGGGAAATGAACGCGCAACCATCAAGAACTTCGAGCGTGTAGATGCAGGACAGGTGTTTGCCGAAGCTCCGGACAGACAGCTCACCGCAGAAGAACCGTTCTACCCGGTTCTCATGGCCGAGGACGCTTACGACGGCATCCTCGGGTTCCGTGCTGAAAGGATCGGAACGCAGGACTGTGAGAACCGCGAACGATAGAAACGCTAAAAAGGTACCGGGAAGAGATGATGCACATGGCGCAGGACCAGGACCCAGAAGAGAACATTGACCCGTGGGGCTCACTGCAGATCGAGGACTACGCTGACACGATGGACCAGTTCGGGATCGATCCGATGGAAAAGACGGGGGAGAAGCTGCCGCAGCAGCACCGGTACCTGCGCCGCGGCATCGTGTACGGGCACCGGGACTTTGGCCGGGTCGTGGACGCGATCAACAATGATGGGCCGTTCGCGATGATGACCGGGTTGATGCCATCCGGCGAGTTCCACTTCGGCCACAAGCTGGTGGCGGACCAGATGATCTTCTACCAGGAGCTGGGCGCCGAACTGTTCATCGCGGTCGCGGACGTGGAGGCGTACGTGACGCGGGACATGGATACCGATGAGATGCGGGAGCTGGCTATCGACCAGTACCTGACCAACTATATAGCGCTGGGGCTTGACCCGGAAAACGTGCACTTCTACTTCCAGAGTGAGGGTTCACCGCACTACAATGCGATGAGCAAGTACTTCAGCAAACACGTGACACAGAACGAGGTGGAGGCCGTGTACGGTGACATCAGTCCGGCGAAAACGGTGAGCGCGTTGACGCAGGCCGCCGATATTTTGCAGCCGCAGTTCGCGGAGCACGGTGGGCCGAAACCGGTGGTGGTGCCGGTCGGCACGGACCAGGATCCGCATATCCGGCTGACCCGGGATATCGCGTCACGGTTCAAGGACCAGGACTTCATCAAGCCGGCGGCAACCTACCACAAGTTCATGCGTGGACTGCAGGGTGGGAAGATGAGCAGCAGCAAACCGAACAGCTACATCGCGTTGACCGATCCCGTGGACGAGGCGCTTACGAAGATCGACCGCGCCAAGACAGGTGGCCGCGACACACTGGAGGAACACCGCGAGAAAGGCGCAGATATCGAAGAAGACGTTGTATTTGAGCTCCTGGCGTTCCACCTGGTCGATGACGACGACCGGCTGCGTGACATCCACGACCAGTACAGCTCCGGCGAGATGCTGAGCGGCGAACTGAAACAGATCGCGAAAGATGAACTCCGGAACTTCCTGGAGCAGCACCAGGAGAAACGGGCGGATGCGAAGGACCGGGTCGATGCGTTCCTATCGTAGCGGTTAAAACCGCCCACAGTTAAAGGCCGAGAACCTTCTCCAGTTCCCTGTCATCAATATACTGTTCCTGCCTGTTGAGATGGTCTGCAAGATGATCCAGGTCATGATGTGGACGGTCCTCCCCGCGGATAATGCGCCAGTTCACCAGATCCGGGTAGCGGCGGAGTGGTGAGGTGAGATGCGCGTACTCGGGCACGCCCAGTCCCTGATGTTCCTTGCATGACGGCGCGTATCGTGCACGGGGCTGAGAGTTTCGTTCCCTCCCCTCATGGGTGTGGATACGGTACAGTCCTTCTCCCGCTGCAAGCAGTTCGTTCGCCCCGATCTCGTTCGCCTTGATCATGAACTCATCGATAATCCTGTGCGACGTGCTCTGCCCCGTGGAACGGTCCGCTTCCTCCGCCAGCCGTGTGGAGAGGAACGCACCATCCTCCAGTGTGCGGATCATCTCGGCCGCGGATTCACCGGCCCATGGCGCGGTCTTCGACTGCTTCACGTAGTGGTCAGCCTCATCGTAGGAGAGTGTGCGGTCAACGTTGACGATCGACCGGTACATGTCATACCCCTCCAAATGGCCGTCCGCATCAAAGGAACATTCGATCGTGTTCGCCAGCCGCTCTTCCTGTTCCACGAACCCGATCTCGTCCACGATCTCCTGTGGCAGCATATGATCCGGTTTCCCGCCGTATATCGTGAACCCCTGCTGCTGTGCATATCGGTCAATGATCGTGTCGTTTTCAACGTACTCCGGCACGTCCACGATATGCACGTGAGCAGTATACCCATCCAACACTCCATCACTGTAGTCGCGCTGGATGGAGACCGCGTCATCCCGGTCACGTGCATACGCCGGATCGATCGCGTACGTTGGGATATCCCGCAGATCCCTCCGTTCCTCGGCATCGTTTCCACGGTCCTCAAGCCGGTCATAGATCTGATCTATCTCCCGTTGAAGATACTGTTCCTCCACGATACTGGAGAGCGGTGCGGTTCCGCCCGGTTCCAGTACCTCCCAGACCTCATGGCTGACACTCACGGCTCCTCCCCCGGAATATATTCATACACTTCAACATCTGTTTTCCCTGTTTTTCCGTGCTGGTAAAACGCGGCGATCTCGCCGGCCGCCTCCCAGCCGAACCGGTTCATGTACCGGTTCACAGCATCGATCCGTTCCTTTCCCTTCTGCAGTGCTTCCTCACGGATCACCGCCTTCTTTTCCGTAGTATCGTCCACATCCCTGACCGATTCCAGGTTCTTCCCCGTGGTCTCAACACAGTACACGGTCCGGGTCTCCCGGTCGAACCGGGCGACATCAAGTTCGATCGCGGTCTGTTCCCGCCATCCCGCGTCCTCGTACAGGTAGAACTCGCTTACCAGCACCAGCGGGTACTGATCGTTGTCTCCCTGTAGAATCTGTTCAAACACGTTGACGCGCTCCTTCGTGGAGTCGAATGTTTCGTTACTGCGGTCCCAGGTATACGCTGTCCGCGTGTTCTGTTCCCGCTCCAGTATCGTCTGTAGCACGCGGTCGTGCCGGGAACCTCCCATCGTGTACGGTACGGTGAACGTGTCTTCCGGGCCGTTCACCGCCTGTAACGTGGGGTGTTGCATCATCAGTCCGCCACCACCATCAGTTCCTCTTGTTCCCGTTCAATTTCACTTATCAGCTGTTCTGCCTCCTCCTGGAGGTTGTAGTATTTCTGTGGGAGGACAAACCGCTGCTCGATATCCGGTACCTGATGATCTGTTTCTTTTTCCGTGAACCCGCCGTCCTCCAGTGAGAACCGCTGGTATTCAAACAGTTCCGCTTCCGGATCGTCCGCATCAAGATCGATATGGTACAGTTCAACATCCTCCCCCATCCGGAGCACCTGAAGGCTGCGATCCGGCATCCCGTCCCGGGCATGGTAGTTCTTGAACCGGCTTCCGACCCCGATAACCAGCGAGTTCCGGAGTACACGTGCATACGGTGTATGAGTGTGCCCGTACAGCAATATCTGCGGATCATCCAGTTCATGGTGGTCTCCCCAGACCTCGGCCTGCCGGGGTGTCGTATACCAGTCCACGTTCAGGTCCTTCGGATCATGCTTCATCCGGATCGGTACGGACTGTCCGCCCACGTTTCCATAACTTGTTATCTCCTTTCCGTATGCCACGCGGCCTGACCTGTCCAGATCGTGCAGCAGGTCGCTGTCCCTGTCCGTTGCACCGTTATACCACCCGGTCCGTCCATCCCCGGACTGTTCCACGTCCCCGTCACCGATAGCGATACTTACCTGTTCGAACCCGTACGGCAGAAACGCATCCTCGTGTTCGTCCTCAACAAGCCACGCCTTCACATCCTCCACCTCCCCGATGTCACCGCCCAGCCAGACCTCATCGGCATCGTACCGGTCAGCATACCAGGACAGGCTGTTCCGGATCGTCTCCCGCAGAGACTCTCGGCGCTTATCCTCCTCCTCACCGGGATGGAGGTCCGATGCAAGCACGATCGTCCGGTAGGCGTCGTCCGTCATCCGTGGGGAAACATACGTCTGGGTGATAACGTCGTCATCCGGAGCAGAACGGCTCACCGGCAACCACCCTCCATGCAGGAGGATCGAACAGCATACCCGGGTGTGGTGGATAGTAACCTGTAGAAGAAACGGTGTTCCTGTAACGGACGTTCGTGGAATCCCCCCATTAATCGCCCTGTTTAAGGTTACGGCCAGCAACTATATAAATGTTCGTCTGTCCGCGGGATGGATGCAGGATATCTTCGTCTCACCAGTACTGCTTCCACACAATATACAGGACGATGACCGCGGCCGCAACGCCCAGCATGACGAGACCGAACGACCCGTACAGGAACGACACGATCTCCTCCCCGTACCACATGATAAGAACCGCTTCTGTGAAGAACCTGAACCCCCGTGACAGGAACGATACCACGATGAACGCTCTGAAATCCAGTTTGAACGCGCCAGAGCTGATGGTGAACACCTTATAGGGGACGGGAGACATCCCTGCAACCCCGACAGCCAGTACCCCCCACCGCTCATAGTACCGGTCCACGCGACCGATGTTCTTCCGGGACACCGTCTTCTTCAGGACCGGGCGCCCACCCCTGTATCCGACATAGTAGCCGAACGCCGCTCCCATCACCGATCCAATGGTCGTGACCGCGGCGTAGACCAGTGCCAGCTCCGGCGTGGCCAGCGCCAGCGGGATCAGTATCACGTCCGCCGGCAACGGGAGGAACGACGAGTTCAGAAATGAAACAATGAACAGGCCGACCATACCCATCGCTTCAAACAGTTCCTCGGCCGCCGCCAATAGCCCGGTCAACACCATAACATCTTTTTGGAGACGATTCTTTTAGAAGATATTCGCCCCTCCAGCCTTCGATAACGACGCCGCACAGAGAGATATTAAAGCCTGAAATAACAACAGCACTGTGGACAAATACCATGGAACTCCATCCACAGGCACAGGATCTGCTGAAACTTCTGAAGGAGAAGGAATCCGTATCGGTCGCTGAACTGGAAGAGGATCGGTCGCACGGCGAGGTGATGCGGCCCGCCCAGTGGCTGGCAGATGAAGGCCTTATCGACATCGAGGAAGACACTGTCGAAGTCTATGCATTGACAGCGGACGGGGAGGACGCGCTTGAGAACGGGCTACCCGAGGAACAGGTCCTGGAGATGGTGCAGGGCGGTGACAACACTGTTGAGGCGGTGCGCAGCCTCGGAGAGATCGCCGGTCCCGGCATCGGCAAGGCCAAGGAGAAAGGACTGATCGAGATCCGTGACGGCACCCTGCACCTGACAGATGCAGGACGGGAGATGCTTGACGAGGAACACCGTGAACTGGCTGAACTGGACGCAGTGCAGAACGGTGAGGATATCGATGATGAGATGGCGGAGGTGCTGCTTGATCGTGGACTGATCCAGCGGAAGGAACGCACCGCCCGCACGTTAACGATAACAGAGAACGGGAAGGAACTGGATCTGCGTACCGTGTCCGATGCGTTCAACGTGGAGGCAGATGCACGGGATGCGCTGGTAGGCAGGAAACATTTCGCCCGTGAAGTATACGATTACATCCGCCGGACCTGGGTGGAGATGGGGTTCAAGGAGATGAAGGGGCCGATCGTTGTGCCGTCACTCCTGAACTTCGACGCGCTGTACACGCCGCAGGACCATCCGGCCCGCGAGCTCCATGACACGTTCTTCATGGAGGTCCCGGAGGATGCAGACCTGTCCGTCTACGGGTCCAGCGTTGACTGGATTAAGCATACCCATGAGCACGGATGGGAGACCGGGAGCACTGGATGGCAGTACGACTGGAGTGAAGACGAGGCAGCCCGGAACGTGCTGCGGACCCATACGACCGCGGTCTCAGCGAAGACCCTCCACGAGCTGACCGAAGACGATCTACCGGCCAAGTTCTTCTCACTGGGCCGTAACTTCCGGAACGAGACCGTGGACTGGAAGCACCTCGCCGAGTTCAACCAGTCCGAAGGCATCGTGGTCGACCCGGATGCCAACTTCAGGCACCTGCTCGGATACCTGCAGCGGTTTTTCACCAGACTGGGGTATGCGGATGTCCGGTTCCGACCCGCCTACTATCCATACACGGAGATGTCCGTGGAGATCGATGTTTACGACGGGGAGAAACAGGAGTGGGTGGGACTGGGCGGTGCCGGCATGTTCCGGCCCGAAGTCGTGAAACCACTGGTCGGGTTCGAAGTACCGGTGCTGGCCTGGGGTCTCGGCCCCGGCCGGATCATCATGCGGAAGCACGGCCTCACCGATATCCGGGACATGTACCGGAACGACCTGGAACTCCTGCGAAACGCACAGGGGTGGTTGAAGTGAGGTTCCGCGATGCGGAGACCGGCAAAGCCGGTCCGAGAACTGCCGCCTGCTTCTCTGGGCAGGCGAATGCACGGGGGTGGTTGAAGTAAATGGCAGTGATAGACGTGAAGAAGACGGATCTGGAGAAGATGGTCGGCAAAGAACTATCTATAGAGCGGCTGGAGCAGGAGGGGTCCATGCTCGGCATATTATTTGAACGCTCGGGGAACTCACCGAGTTCCCTTGATCGAGCGAACGCTTCGAGTTCGTCGAGTACCGATGAAGACAATAAGATCGCGGTCGAGGTAGAGCCGAACCGGCCAGACCTGCTGTCCGCGGAAGGCGTGGCACGCGCCCTGAAAGGGTTCTTCGAGATCGAGACGGGGGCCGTGGACTATCCTGTCACAGGCGGCGATGTCACCGTTACCGTGGATGACAGTGTGGAGGACGTACGGCCCTTTATCGCGTGTGCACGGATCACCGGACTGGAGTTGAGTGAAACCGCTCTCAACAGTCTGATCCAACTGCAGGAGAAGCTGACGGAGACGTACGGCCGGAAACGGGAGAAGATCGCGATCGGTCTCCACGACGCTGCACCGCTTACCGATGATATCACGTACAAAGCGGTTGATCCCGCGTACAAATTTATACCGCTCGGCCACGACACTGAACTGTCGATGGCGGAGATACTGGAGGACCATGAGAAAGGAAAGGAGTACGGGTGGATCGTGGAGGACTTCGAGAAGTACCCGCTGATCGTTGATAGCGAGGAGACCGTGCTGTCGTTCCCTCCCGTCATCAACGGCGTTGCGACCGCGGTGACGACAGAGACAACCGATCTGTTCCTGGACGTGACCGGCACATCGAAACGTGAGGTGGAGACCGCGCTGAACATCCTGGTCGCAGCAGCACATGAACGGGGCGGAACCATCGAATCCGTGACCGTTGACGGCACTGAACTGCCGGACATGGAACGGGAGACGCATACCGTGGATCCTGATTACGTCCGCAGCATCTCGGGCCTGGACGATCTGTCCGCTGACGGCATGGCTGAGCAGCTGGAGACACTGAACTACGGCGCACACGGCGAGGACGGAGAACTCCAAGTGGAGGTACCGGCGTACCGGGCGGACATCATGCATGACTACGATATCATCGAGGACGTGGTAATCGGATACGGGTACGACAACCTCAATGAACATATCCCGGATATCGCCACGATCGGCGCACAGACACAGGAACGCGTGTTCACCGACAAACTCCGCGAACTCATGGTCGGTGCCGGAGGACTGGAGGTGATGACATTCATCCTGTCCAACCGCGACACCCTGTTCGGGAAGATGGATCGGGATGACTCGGAGATCGTCACGATGGCGAACCCGTTGACCGAGGACTATGCAGTGGTGCGGAACTGGCTGCTGCCCAGCCTTATGGAGGTGCTGGGAAACAATCAGCACAACCGGTACCCGCAGACCGTGTTCGAGGTCGGGCTATGCTCCCAGCTGTCGGACGATACCGCCACCGGTGCGGAGGATATGCGGAAGCTGGCGTACGCCGCCGCCGACCGGGACGTGGGATTCTCCGATGTCCGCAGTGTGCTGCAGTCGCTGGCGCGGTGGCTGGGTGTCGAACTACGGGTGGAGGAAGCGGACCACGAAAGTTTCACGGAGAACCGGTGCGGCACCGTCTACGTGGACGGACACGAGGCCGGTATCATCGGCGAGATCTCGGACAGCGTATCAGAGAACTGGGGGCTGGAAGAGGTGGACGTGGCTGCATTCGAACTTGATGTGGAGACACTGCGGACGGCCTCAGAATGATGCTCTGCTACCGTGGCGCAAAACGCCGGTCGTAGTCTTCATCAATCACTTCTTCGCCACGCATCCGAACCGGACAACGATATCGCACCGGAGCTACGTCGGTACTATCCCTCCTATTCATATGGTACTGCGTCTTCCAACGTTTCCACCAGCTGATCCCGGGCAAGTTCGATATGTTCAACGGCTTCTTCATTGATCGGGTACGTACGCGGGTGACGCCGGACCTGACTGTCAAGGATCTTCTTGACGAAGTGCATCTTGAGCAATCCCTCCATCTCCTCCTCATCCTCCGGTGTCTCCACCGGATCACGATACGGGGATCCCGTCGTTCACGATGGTTGTTTAGATGCGTATTGAAACTTCCAACTGCTTTGTTATACAGCAAACATTCCTGATGCAGTTGGTCCTGGACGAATTCCTCGTCCCCTGCTCCCTGATACCCTACCGACGACATTTTTTATCACAACACGGTAGTAGTACTGTGGCGTTTCCTTATAAGTTTATATGTCCTACAGCACCAGGATTAAACAAACGTTCGACAAGAACAGGTTTTTCCAGAGTGACAGTGAACCGGTTAGAATGACGCCATTGCTTCTTCAAGCGCCCGAATGATGGTTTCTGCGTACAGTTCCCGGTTTTCTTCAGAGACAGGCAGTTCTCTGTTGCTGTCAGCGATAACGGTGGCGACACTCGTGTGTGGAACTGTGTGCGTCATAAGTCCCATATGAGGATTATTCTCCTCACCGGTCCAAGTGTAATTAAATTTATCCGTGTTCACGCGTAGAAAGCCCTCGGTCTCGGCAGGGTCAACTCCGTACCGGTTAAGTGCATCGGGATTGACCCGGACATATGTTTCATCAACGGAATTAAGGAGTCGTTCTACTTCTTTTGGTTCTAAGTCCACGTTCAGTTTCTGGTTCCATACCGTGCCAGCGTCCTCCGATAACACCGCTTCGTATGCCACGTCAGGATGGTAACTGTCAGCAAGAATCTTTGCATCACGCAGCGCACTTCCCGTCGTATATCCCTCAGGGTTCTGCCACAGAACACTTACAAACCCTGTGCTGTCCCCGGTATAGTACGGGCCAACGGTTTTACGTCCTCCGGATCTGGATACTGCAGTCCCCTCTGATTCTTCGAATCGCTGAATAGAATACGCCACATCATCTTCAATAAGGCACTGATCCCACTCATCTTTTTCGCGAAACGTGTAGTCCTTCATCAGAAACCACTCCAGAGATCACTTGAAGAAGTTCATGATCTTGTTGAACAGGCCTTCGGACCGGTTTTCCGGCACGTATTCGATGCCTGCAAGGTCGGCTGCGAGTTTCCGGAACCGTTCCGAGACGTGGTGATCGTCTGCGTGGTGGACGACCGGTGCCTTGTTGGAGATGGCGTCGTCGAACACTTCATGGTCCGGGATCTCTGTGACCACCGGATATCCGATCATGTCCTCGATCTCCTCCACGGATAGTTCAGATTCGTTGTCGCGCACGCGGTTCAGTACCACGCCGAGAATATGTGTGCCGGCTTCCTCCGCGATCTTACAGGTTTTCAGTGCATCCGTGACAGCGGGCAGGTTCGGGTTGGTGACGATAATAACTTCGTCCGCTGCCTCGATTGCATGGATGGATTCGCGTCCGAGACCTGCTGCGGAGTCCAGTAACACGAACTCTGGTTCGCCGACCGTATCAAGCAGAACGTCTCCAAGGTTCTCCGGTGACGTGTTCCGCAGATCCTCCACCGAGAGGCCTGCCGGAACGACCCGGAGCCCGGAGTTGTGGATATACGTGGCTTCGGTGATGTGTGCGTCGCCCCGGAGCACGTCGTGCAGTGTCACCGGGTACAGCGGGATGCCCAGGTGGAAGCCCAGGTTGGGATTGGTCAGGTTCGTGTCCATGACCACGGTATCAACACCGAACTCTGTCAGTGCAGACCCGAGATTTGATGTCAGCGTGGTTTTTCCAACGCCTCCCTTCCCACTAGAAACACAGATCAGCCGTGTCATTATGTGTGTCTCATTAGTGGTTAAGTCTTTTATAATGAACGGATACCGGCATGAGTGGATATTCTTCCATCACAGCTACTCGTACCGGAGCGCGTCCACCGGCTCCAGTCTGGCTGCCCGTTGCGCTGGTAGCACTCCGGATACCATCCCTGTAAGCGTGGAGAACACGAGAACTCCTGCAACAAGGGGCGGTGATACGGTCACGGTAATCGGGAGTGCAGCGTAGATGGTGACGAGGTATGCGATCGACATGCTGATAGCATATCCGAAAACCAGGCCTATCCCTCCTCCAACCATTCCGATGACAGCTGCCTCCATCATGAAGATCGTAAGTATCTGTCGGTCCTCCGCACCCACCGCCTTCATCACCCCAATCTCCCGCGTCCGCTCCGACACCGACGTAAACATCGTATTCATAATGCCCACACCCCCCACCAACAAACTGATAGACGCAATACCCAACACAATCGCCTGCACCACACCAAGCACGTTACCAAACAGCTCCATCAAATCACCTGCTGTGGCCACAGTGAAGTCCTCCTCTCCCTCCGGGATGTTCCGGTCCTGCCGCAGCGCATGTTCGATAGGGTCCACGACATCGTCCGGTTCGAACCCAGGAGCAGTCTCCGCAATGATCCAGGTCAGTTCATCGTCCCGGTTCAGCAGATCACGTGCCCGGTCGATCTGCATAATCACTCCACGATCGTATTCCGGGTCTCCGGTTGGCGCCATCACACCAATCACCCGTACCTGTTCCCCGCGGACAGAAAGCTGGTTTCTGACACGGACCGGATGCTCGAAGGCGTTCTCAACCACCCGGTCTCCGATCAGGACATTGTTCCGGTCGTTCGCATGCAGGTTCCGACCATCCGCCACCTCGAACGCGTTCGCCTCCATCACCAGCTCCTGTGTATGGTCTGTCGGTATCCCGATCACGGGAAGGAGTTGTTCCTCACCACGGAACGTGACCGGAACATAGTCGTAGAACATCCCTCCGGACTCAGCCACTCCCGGCACCCGTCGAACCGTTTCCACGTCCCGGTCCGCCAGTGTGGACTCCATCTGCGCGATCATGCCCAACAGGTTCCCTCCCGGATAGATGTAAACCTTATCAGCTCCAAGCGCTTCCACTTCCTGGGCGATCGTATCCTCCAGTCCCTGTCCAAGCGAGATAAATGCGATGACCGCGGTGATCCCGATCACGATCCCGATAATCGTCAGGAATGACCGCTTCTTCTGGCTGGAAATGTTCCGTACCGACACCATCGCGAATCGTCCATACATCGCTCTCACTCCTCCCGTAACGCATCCACCGGATCCATCAATGCAGCTTTCCGGGCCGGCATAACCCCCGAGATCATGCCGACCACTGCGGAGAACAGCAGCGCGCCGATCACCAGACCAGGGGTGATGGAGGCACCAACAGGGACCGCGGTAAACTGCTGTGCAACGTACACTGCTCCCAGGCTGAGGCCGGCACCAAGGATCACACCGATGCTGCCGCCGATAACGCCGATGATCGCTGATTCAAACATGAAGATCGTAAGTATCTGCCGGTCCTCCGCACCCACCGCCTTCATCACCCCAATCTCCCGCGTCCGCTCCGACACCGACGTAAACATCGTATTCATAATACCCACACCCCCCACCAACAAACTGATAGACGCAATACCCAACACAATCGCCTGCACCACACCAAGGATGCTGCGAAACGAGTCGAGGATGTCAGCCATTGCGAACACGGTGAAATCCTCCTCGCCCGCTGACTGTCCACGGTCACGGCGCATCTCCTCCTCGATACTGTCCACGACCTGTTCCGGTTCAGCACCTGGACGCGTCTGTGCCACGATCCGTGTCAGATCATCCTCCACATCGAACACCGTCCACATCTGGTCTCTCGGCATAAATATCACGTTCTCGAACTGTGGGCCTGACGGGTTGACGATGCCAACAACACGGAAATCCCTGTCATTGATACGTATCGAATCCCGGATGCCGATCTCCCGTTCAAACGTGTTCTCAGCGACCTGCCTCGTTATCACGATATTGGTCCGGTCAGCCGCCCTGATATATCGTCCGTCCGCCATCCCGGCAGAGGTCACGTCCTGCACTATGTCCGCTGCTGCACCTGTAGGCATCCCCACAACGAGGACGACGGCAGGTTCCCCGCGATGTGTGACTGCTGTGCTGCGCTGGTAAAGCCCACCCGCAATTTCAACGCCATCCGCCCGCTCGACCACTCCGATATCATGTTCTGTCAGATCAGCAGAGATTATCTGCACCTTATCGGCACCGATGTCCTCGAACTCGCCGATGATGGCCTCCTCCATCCCCTGCCCGAGCGAGACCAGTGCCACCACGGCCGCGATCCCGATGAAGATACCGATAACCGTCAACCACGACCGCCGTTTCTCATTGATGATGTTTGATGCAGCGAGACCCAGCTTGTCGTACATACTAGCCTCTCCGTCGTTTCCAGTACACGGTAC
>JALDAF010000038.1 GCA_022729315.1 Candidatus Nanohalalkaliarchaeum halalkaliphilum
AAAGATGCTAGTTCCAGAGTTGAACACCTCGTAGAAAACTTGTTTTCGAACGGGTTCAACTCCCGGAGGCCGCATCAACTTCTTCGAAGTTGCTGCTAGGTCCGGGAGCAGAAAATCTATGATTTTCAACCCGGAGGCCGCATTTCTCACAGAAATACATAGCCGGGGCTGTCATGCGCTTTGCGGAGCGTACATCGGACCGTAAGTTCTTATGGGTATTGCTGGTGGGGGTTCCGGGATTGTTTCCGGGTTTTGCTGTTGGCGTATGTTCTGCCATGTTCTTAACCCTGGCTTCCGGAGTTATGGGGTATGGCAAAAGACCTGTTTCACGTGAAGGATCGACGGGACCGTGCAGAGATCGCTGCGTATCTGCGGCAGATCGCGGAGAAGCTGGAAGCCGGAGATCCGGTGACACTGTCAACCGGGGAGCAGAGCGTTGAACTGGTGCTGCCGGAGTACGCGGATTTCGAGGTGCAGGTCGAGGAGGAGCGTTCGTTCCGCAGTCGGAACGGTGTGACCAGTCTCGAGATGGAGATCAAGTGGAGTGACGATCAGGACGAGCCACGTGATCTTGAAATAATATGAGCGGGTGAGAACGGTTATGTGTCGATGGTGATGCCGCCTTTTCCGATGCTGATCGGGTAGATGCTCATGGAATGTTCGGTGCCACGGAGCTTTTTGACGGCAAGATACCGCTGGAACTGGTCCTCTTCTCTATCGTAGTACATTTCGATTACGCCGTCGACGACATATTCCTCGACACCGATCACGTTCCGGTGTGCCGTATGCGCGCTCTCCGCGGTCATGAACGTGGTCAGTTCCATGCTTTCAAACAGTTTTTTCAGGTCCATGATCTTTCGGCGGATGGTAAAATCGTCATCGAAATAGGATTTCAGGACGGTGACAGAGTCCAGTACGAACAGGTCTGCATCCATGTCCCGCGACACTTTCTTGATGTCTCGCAGTAGCGTGTCGTACTTGTAGAGTTCCGGGCTCATGATCTCCACCCGGTCCTCATCGATATGCTCATCGATATCCCATCCAAACTCCCGGACGTTCCGGATGATACGCTCACGTTCCTCCCCCAGACTAACGTATACGCCGTTTTCACCCTCTTCAGCCCCGTCCATCAAGAACTGGAGTCCGAAGGTGGATTTTCCGGTTCCTGGCGGTCCCGAGATCAGTACCACGTTCCCTTTCGGAATACCGCCACCTATAAGGTCATCCAGCCCAGGAATCCCTGACTGGACACGTGAGAACCCTGTTTCCCCATCTTCTGCCATACCTGTACATTATGTATCCTCCCTCATATAAAAACTGTGGATAGTCCAACGGGGTGTGGTCACGTGGAAGATTCCGTGTCGCCACTGATTTTCTCCACGTAGTTCTTCCCCTTGGAACGGAGCACGTCCTCCATCATATCCAGTACCGTGCTGGCATCAACGCTGCGGCCCACATCGATAGCAGATCCAACCGCCATCATCCCCGGCGTCCCTGACAGGTACAGCGCATCAGATGCGGCGTCGGCTGCCTCATCCACGGTATCAGACTGATCCGACGATGTCGAACTGTACTCCTGATCCGCCGTTAACGGCGTTAATCCTGCGGTATCGTATTCCTCCGTTCCCTCGAGGAAGTCCTGTTCGTACGATGGAAGGCTGTTCCATACCTTCTCACGTTCATCCTCCTCCATACCGTTCCATTCACCCGGCGTATACGTCAACCGCTGCCAGTCATCCTCCTCCTTCTCATCACGGACGTACGTCTTCAACCCGGCATCCATCTGCTTCCAGACATATGAACGCTCCTCCTCATCCAGAGACTCCCAGTTCTGAAGGTACTCCTGCAACTCCATCTCGTACCGGTCATCTCCCATACGGTAGCTACATATCCATAGCCGGACTTAAATCAGTTCTGCTACGTCCTTCAATGGATAGACCGGATTCCAAGCGGAGCGCGGATTTAGGATGCTAATCCTTTTCCAAAGGCTTAGATGGGGACACTCAGAACTGACACGCAGTTTCTGTGAGACCCGCATTTCCTGCGGAAATGGGGACACCCCGATCGAAAATCAGAGATTTTCTTGAGCGGGCGTTCTTACAGAGAACGCCATGATTTGAACCATTTCGCCGTTTTTTCTTTTATAGACCCTTACTTTTCTTATTGCGGCATCAAAAAGATAAGCACGGATAAGGACACCCCGATTGGAATAAGAATTGACTTGGTTGTACTAGTTTTGGATGGTTTAGTCAAATAGACTCTATATCCTCAGCAGTAATATCGTTGTCCCAAAACCACTCTCTCCAATCCTCTCCCGGAGATAGTTCATAATCTTTCAGACGAATATCAACCTCTCCCGGTAACACATGCAGCCCATATCGATTTCTTCGGCGTCGGACCAATTGATCAAACTCTTCCTCCATCTCGTCCCGTGGTTTGTTGATTATGGGACCATCCCCTGAAAGGTATTCTGCATCGACCTCATCATATGACGGCGTTGCAATCATCCCGTACCACTGACCAGAATAATCTCTGCCAAGAATTGTCCGCTTTCCAACCTGAAGAAGCGGCTCTTTTACACTTTCATGTGGTCCCTCCATAACGTAGGCAAGCGGAGAATACCTGTCCTCAACATCAGACTGGGGAACTTCATCATGTGAAATCACAACAGGCTGACGCCCGTCCAGTACATCAGATACCACCCTATAGAAGGGAGTCTCAGTCTTTTCTGTATCCATGTCATTGGATTGGGATCCATAGTTAAAAACATGAACTGGATCAGGTTCGCCGAAAAGGCAGAGAGTCAACCGCCCTCATTACGCATCGCAGCATCGTGTATTGCTGCTCAAACAACTTTCACTCCGGAAGTTGTGTCTCAGAGCGTCGCAGTCCATCGGAATGACTGCGAGAACACCGTTCTCGAGAGAAGCATTTGAACTCAAAAATCGAAGATGTTTTTGCGATCAAATCGGTAATAGTTATAGTGCGTTGCTATGCAACGTGCTTGAGCGTGCCGCCTTCGTAACTGAAGGCTATGGGGACACCCCGATTTGAACGGGGATCGACCGCTCTCTCCCGACTGGTAGGATCCAGTCGTTAGATCCGACCGGTTCACAGAACCGGTCATGTAGAGGTGTTAATCATCGGGTCAAAGACCCTCATCCCTCCAGTATCGCCATAAACAGGTTCCGCCGTCATGCGGAGGCCGTCGAAGGCGGCCCGTATTGCAAACTGCTACGGCAGTTTCTGGAGGCGGTCAGGATGCCTGGTTACCCCATGCCCCCATGAGGTTGTGTTACATTGAATACGGTTGAGGCTTTAAAATGCTCACTGCTGTTCATGCAGGTCCTGGGTGTGCTGATGGATTCGGGTGGCGTGGCGGCGGCATTCGCGTTTTACCGTGTCGCTGTCGATGGTCTGCAGGTTTCCGTTGCGGCGGAGTGGTGTGCCCTGGACGTAGACATCGGTGACGTGGCCGTGGAACGAGAAGACAAGGTTGGAGAGGAGGCCGCGCGTGCCGTGAAACGGGTGGAGGGTTTCGTCGTGGAGGCTGATCGTGGTGATGTCGGCCTGTTTTCCTTCCTCCAGTGAGCCGATCTCGTTGTCGAGTCCGAGAAGTTCTGCGCCGTGGACGGTCATCATGTCGAGTGCGTCCTGTTCGGTCATGATGCGGGGGTCGCGGCGTTTCTGGAGGAGTGCGGCGAACTTTGCTTCCTCGAACATGTTCAGGTTGTTGTTGGAGGCGACCGAGTCCGTTGCCAGTCCTACCGGGACGTTGTGGGCGTGGAGCCGTGGGATGTCGGCGACGCCCGAGCCAAGTTTCAGGTTCGAGCACGGGTTGTGTGCGATGCCGGCGCCCACCTCCTTCAGGAGGTTCACGTCGTGTTCGGTGAGCCAGACGCCGTGTGCGCCGATGAACCGATCATCCAGTACGTCGAGCTTGTCCAGGTATGCGGTAGGGGTCCGGCCGTGCTTGTCCTCACATTTGCTGTTCTCGTGCATGGTTTCGGATAGGTGTATATGGTACAGCGTGTTGTAGGTGTCGGCCTGGTCCTTCGCTCGCTGCAGCAGTTCGCTGGAGCAAGTGTAGACAGCGTGTGGGGCGACAGCAGGGGTGATCCGGTCGTGGTCCTCGTACTGTTCGATGAACTGTTTGCTTTCCTGGAGTTTGTCATCAGCGTCCCCATCAGTATCGGTCATGCCCCGTGCAAGCACTGCGCGCACCCCGGCCTCGTGAACCGCGTCCGCGACCGGTTTTTCCGGTGCGTACATGTCGTTGAAGCAGGTCGTCCCCGTTTTCAGCATCTCGATGACGGCGTGGAGTGTTCCGTAGTATGTGCTGTGCTCGTCCATGCACGTTTCTGCCGGGAAAATATCTTCCTCAAGCCAGTCCTCCAGCACCTTGTTGTCGGAGAGTCCGCGCATCAGGTTCATCGGGACATGCGTATGCGTGTTCACGAGTCCTGGCATCACTATCCGGTCGCTGCAGTCCACGACCTCACCGTCTTTCGTCAGGTTGTCTCCGATCTCCGTGATACGGCCGTCGTCGATGTGGACATCAACGTTCTCCAGCACGTCACGGTCAGGGTTCTGTGTGATGAGAAACCGGATATCTTTCAGGAGCATGGTTGGAACTGTGGAAACACAGGTTTAAAGGGGTTACCGCCCGGAACGGTCCAGTCGCCACAGCACCACGCCGTAGTACATCATAACGATACCGATCAGCAGGAGAAGTGTACCGAGCACTGTCATGGTTGTGTCGGCAGTGACAACCTCTACTGCTGTATCTATCAGGGATGTGGGTTCTGCGGCGTCCTCGACCGGTGCATCTTCCGCGAGTTCTCCTGGTATGTCCCGCGCCTCGTCTTCCGGTGCTTCCAGGAGACTGGGTTCGTCCTGGAACTGTCCCTCCATATCGGCAGCGTATTCAGACCATCCATACGGGCGCATGACGTGCCCGAGCATGCCGAGTCCGGCGACAACGGATAGGACGGATGATGCAACGGAAAACTTGACGGTGCGTTCCCGGCCTTCCACGATGGCTTTTGCCTTCCGTGTCGGCGCGTACGTGACGCGTCGCCTACCCTCCCGTTTATCCTTCTCGACCAGCCCGGCGTCTTCCAGGATGGCAAGGTGTGAGGCGATCGTGGACTTGCTTTTCCCCAGTTCATCACTGAGCACGGTCGGCGTCGCCTCTTTCTCCAGCAACCGGTGAAGAATCTTGATCCGGGTTGGGGCGGACAGGGCCTTGATCGCCACGTAATCAAGCTCCATACGTTATCCGTTGTTCCCACAGATTTTTATACTGGTAAACTCTGTTCGGTGAGAATCGAACAACTTCCACCCCCGACACAACATTTAACATACGTATCATATATTTAAAAAATTACTAAAACAATTTAATACATATGGCGGCCGGGAGCAATGAATCAATAGACACAGACAGGACCGCATACCGGCATAGGTCCAGTATCGACCACTGTCCTATCTATGAATATCCGTTCTATGAAACTGAAATGTACTGTGACCAGGGTGGCGACTGGAACGAGGAACGGCTGTACCGGCACTCCGGCATGGAGTACACTGGCGACAAGATGTGCGGCGGCTGTGATTTCTTCGAGGGGTTCGTGGAGCAGTGGCGAAACGAGATCGTGTCCTTCCACGAACTCCTGCACGGATCCGGTGAGCTTTGACGGTCTTACGTGTCTGCGCGGTATACGGTTCGGTTCGACACCAGTCCTTGTTCTACAGCGTACTGGTCGTGGACGGCATCAAAGACCGCGTCTGCATCCGCCACGGTTATTTCACCGTCCAGCCGTTTGACTGCTTCTCGCACCCGTTCACAGCCATGGTCGTCCGATCGGTTAACGGTTGCTGCCGCTGCTGCGATCGGCGCGTACAGATCATTGAGAACAGTCGTGGTCTGCTGCCGGTCCAGCGGCCGATACTGGTGCTCGGTCGTCTGCTGCGTTCCCGGCCCTCCCACGTATTCCTCACCGATGTAGCGTGCCTCGACGACCCCCTCACCACTATAGACCTCGATCCGGCCCTCGGCCAGGATGGAGCGGTCGCTGGTCCCCAGGGCGTAGGCCGCATCACGGCACTGGAAGAACTGTTCCACGTCATCGGCCACCGTTTCGTAGACGCGGTCCGCCGCTTTTTCGAGGTCTCCAACCACCGGCCCATCGGGCGGTGAACCAACATGTTCCTCCCCCTTTTCCTCCTGTAATGCCATGGACATAGCCGCACCAACCCCATCGAAACCTTATAAACATCTACGTAATTAGCAATATATTCTTATCTATTTACGAATATCGTATGTTTTTAAGGTTTTGGTGTCACTCTGGTTTCGTGATTTACGATGAGCAGCACCGATTTTGAACTTGAAGGGATCTTCCCCGCAAATCCTACCCCCCGTTACCAGAGCGAAACACCGTTAGAACATGGAGATATTAACTATGATGCGCTGGAGGAGCATGTTGCGTACCTTGAGGATGGTGGCGTGCACGGTATCACAGCGGCCGGCTGTACCGGCATGTCCAGCAGTATGCCACACGATGAGCATGTTGCGTACCTCCGCGAAATTCCCGAGATGACAGACCTACCAATCCTCGCCGGTACTGCAACGAACGATACACCGGAGACGTACCGGATCGCCAGCGAAGTTGAAGCTGAATCTGACATTGCCGCGCACCTCATGATCTCACCGTACAAGGTGAAGCCTGCCCCGGAAGGTGTCGAACAACATTACGAGGCACTCGCGGACGATCTGGAGCAACCGATCATACTGTATGATGTGCCAAGCAGGACCGGGCGGCAGCTGGATGTGGACTCCGTTGTCCGACTCGCGGAGCACGACAATATCATCGGTATCAAGGATGCGACCGGGGACTATGAGCACATGTGGCGCGTAGACCGCGAACTGGAGCGGAACGGTGTCGATGACTTCAACATCGTGTCCGGCGACGACCCGAACAGCCATTTCATCTACCAGCTGGAGAACGGGTCCGGAACGATCAGCGTCGGCGGAAATATCGCTCCCGAACCTGTTGTTGAAGTATGGGAGCAGGGATACGTCGAGGAGAACTTCCAGGAGGCGTACGAGCTGAACGAGGATCTTTCCGGACTGTATGACGCGTTGTTCCCCTCCGAGCCTTCAGACCCGAATCCTATTGCCGCTCATGCTGCGCTGGACATGATGGGATTCGACTACGGCGCGGTGCCGAGTCCGCTGAACGAGTTGAGTGGCGGAAACCATGAACAGCTGGAGAACGTGCTGGAGGATTACGGGTTGCTGGAAGACGCGCAGTATGCGACAATGGATTAATCCCCTGTGGACAGATTCGTGTCCAGGCTCCTTTTCCTTTTTTTCTTTTGTGTAGTGAACCGCTATGGTCAGGTACTGTGTGATTCCAGTACCGTATACGTTTTCGTGTTGGTGACGCCCTCCACTTTCCGGATCTGTTCAAGCGCTTCATTTAACGCGGTGGACGTGTCCCGGGAGAATCGGACGACCATATCGTGATCACCCGTGACCTCGTACAGCGTGCAGTCCGCCGGGAACGAACTGATGATGGTGGCGATATCCCTGTCCGGGTCCACAGTCACCATGACGACTGCACGGAGGCCTGCCGGTTCCGATAGTTCGACCGTGAACCGTTTGATGGTGCCGTCCTCCGTCATCTGCTGCACCCGGTTCCGGACCGTCCCCTCGGAAACACCGATCTCTTCCGCGATCTCCGTGTACGAGGCACGACCATCCTCCTGCAGGTAGTCCAGGATCTTCCGGCCTGTTTCGTCCATACCGGAACATGATTCATGAAATCATAAAACGTTGTCGGTTTATTGACAGGTATTCGTAAACCGGTTTCGAAACACCTCGCACACATAACCAGTTACGAGGGTTGGAACCGGTTCTCAACATCTGCACCCTTAAATGCGTTGCCGGCCCAACAGTCTGTATGCTCCAGTATCTTATCCTGTTGTTCGTGTTCCTGCCGCTGGCGGACCTGGCCGTGTTACTGTACGTTGCACGGATCATCGGTATACTGGAGACGGTTCTGCTGGTGGTGTTCACAGGCGTTGTCGGTGCGACGATCGTCAAGACCTCCGGATTACAGATCCTGCGGCGGTTACGGAAGGCCATTTTCATGGATGAGGTTGGACAGGCCGTGATCGAAGGAGCATTAATCGTGGCGGGCGGAATCTTCCTGCTGTCACCCGGCATCATCACTGACCTGCTCGGCTTCATCCTGGTGTTCTCCTGGACCCGTCAGCGGATCGCGGTACGGCTCCGGAAACGGTTACAGGAGTCCAGTAACGTCACAATCGAGATCCAACGGTTTTGATGTCCAGCATAAATCTAGAATCGCTGAATTCAGTCCTGTTCCAGATGTTCTTTGATCTCTTCAAGTCGGTGGCGGGCAGCGGAATCCAGGTTGTTCTCTAACGCGAACTCTGCCTGCTTCAGCTTCGTATTGATAAACTCCTGGTGTCGGACACCTTTCTCCTCAATCAACTCCATCACCTCTTCACGAAGCACATCCGCATCCATTCCTTCTTCACGATGCGTATACAGATTAGAGAGAGGGTTCCGACCTGCAGATATGTCGTAACCGTTTCGGTATGCGTACATTCCGGTACCGGCCACCAGAACGATCAACAGTACCGCTGCGAAAACTGCCAGCCAGCTCCTGTCATCATCCGGAACAGGAGCGGCCTCCCCAGCATCCGGGTCCGTATCAGTAATGTTAATGGTCACAGTATCGGTACCTGTCTGTCCATGATCGTCTTCCACGGTCAGCGTCACCTCGTACACACCTGGTTCGTCGTAACTGTGGGTCACCGTTTCACCGGTGGCAGTTGCGCCATCACCAAAATCCCAGGTATATGAGATGACCTCGCCCTCCACATCTGACGTGCCCGCGTCAAACGTGACCGTTTCTCCCACCCCTGGCTCAACCAGGTCAACCGTGAACTCTGCATTCGGTGCAACCACAGGATCCTCTTCATATTCCTCATCGATGCCATGGACCCCGAAATAGCTGAATCCATCTGCCGTTGCCTCGTACTCCCATACATCGCCGGTGTCATCCACCTGCGTGGTCGGCAGGCCGACCCACATCTCACCATACCGGCTCATCACGATATCATCGTACTGTCCGGCGAAACTATGATTTACCGTGAACGAAAAGTTCACCTGCTCAACCTCGTCTGACGCGAACTCTTCCGGAGTGACGTTGTAATACCGATACACATCATCAAGAACGGGAACAGTATCAGGAAGTTCCGACAACACATCCACGCCCAGACATGGCCCCTCCACATCCGCAACCATATCAACACCAACAAAGGTCAACCCCGATGCCGGATCATCCCGGATGAACGCCGTGTCAACACCACTCCAGCAGTGATCTGGTAGTGTCGGCGCCGGCGAAGGAGACGGCCCTGTCGTCGTACCATCATCGTCATCTTCTTCCTCGACTTCCGCGTATGTCACGGTGAAGTTCTTCGTGGACCAGTCGCTGTACGACCACGAAAGCGCACCATCACTCGAAAACTCTTCAATGGTTTCACCACCAACTGCAACCTCATACTTGTGATCACCCGGCGAGGGCACACCCGTGAAAAGGAATTCCACCGTGCTGACAGGATCGGCCTCAACCTCCAGCCTGATCAATTCATCACCGAACGATAGATCATCAAAGTCGTACTCCCACAGCGTCGTGTTGATCCACGCCGGGGTGTCGGAAGTGACGCTGATGTTCCGGTCCGACCCATCCGTCATATTCATATAGTACGCATCACTGTACACCGCGGAACCGGACCGGTCAAACGTGTAGTCCTGCCCCCAGGTTAACGTCCAGTTCGCATCCTGTACTGTTATGCTGTCACCTTGAAACACAGTGACGTTCCCCTCATCTGCAGCAACTACCGGAAGGATCAAAAATGCAAACAGGCAGACAGCTACGACGTTCCGTGTGAAAATTGCTCTCACCTGTAGCTAACATTACCCGGATCGGCTTTTATACGTCACAGATGGTTCCGATAAAACATAAAAACCAGTAACCACTATCTCACTATGTTCTATCCGATAGGAAGGTGTCGCGTCTGTCAACGAACGATAAATTGTAGGAGGAGGTTGAGCAGCTCCGGGACCTGCTGAAGCAACAGGGTCAGGAAATTCAACATCTGAAAAACGGACAGAAACAGGAAATTGTTGACGCACCCCGATCAAAAGATCAAGATATTGACCGCCGACAGTTCCTGAAAAAAGCCGGGATCCTTGGTGCTGCCGGCCTGGGCGCCTCCCTGTTTGCGAAGAACGCCAGTGCGTACCGGATCCGAAGCAGCAACCCGTTCACGTATCGTGACCTATCTGGGGATGTCCAGTTCGAAATAGATACAGACGGCACGCTTGATCTGAAAAACAACGCTATAACCAACATCAACGCAATAGAAGGCGGTCTCACCGGGGATGCTCCACTCACCAATCTCTCTGGAGATAACCTATCGATCGATGCATCCGGCAACCTCAACGCGCATCCTGTCGTGCCTTCTCACAACGTTTTCGTCTTCCAGCATGGTGAAACTGACTATGAAGCCGTCGACAGCGACGGCACGACGATTGACTCGGGGTCGAACGGTATGCAGGTTCTCCAGGCAGGTATCGACGCCGCACCCGACGGCGGGACGATATACGTTGATGGCGAATACACCTACGACGACGCCGATGATTCGGTGACTCTCGGGGATGAAAAGCGTCTCGTCGGGTACAGTGCCACGTTCTACAACGAGTTGGAGGTAGATCCAGAGGATTATCCGTTTCCGGCCATCGTCCTTGCAGAAGGAGTCCAGGGGGATTGGACGGATGTGGTGCAGGATGTGTCTTCCGATGACAATCACATCCATGTCGAGGATGCTTCGGCATTCTCTGAGGGTGACCTTATCCGGATCATTCACTACGTGTATTACTCCGCGGAGGAGAGCAGTTACGAGGCGGAGGGCCATGCTATCCGAGAGGTTGATACGGAGAACGATATTATCATCACGGTGGACCCGGTTTACTTCGATTACCTGACGGAGAACAACGCACAGGTACGTCACATCGATCCCGACACAGGCCATATCGAAGGCATTACGATGGAAGGGTTAGGCCCCTACGTCGAGCAGACTGGGATTCAAGCATACTACGGGAAGGACTGCATCATCGAGAACGTTCACCTGAGCAGGATGGGTTACCGGCTCGTGGATAATATCAATTCGTACGGTACGATACTTCGGGATTCGATCCTTGAACGGTCGAACGTCAACGGGGATGGGTACGGTATCCGGGTCCGTAACGGGTGTAACAAGACGCGAATCGTTGACAATGTGATGCGGCTGTGCCGTCACCCGGTCGCCCACTCTGCCCAGACATCGGAAGGTCTTCCGCGTGAGACGTATATCGTGGACAATACTGTTGTCGGACACACGAACAGTTCGGCGCTTGACGCCCATGACGGGACTATCTCGTGGTACATCCTGGGGAACCACCTCTACCCGGGGCACGGCGGGAGAGCCATCACGTCCGGAGCAAAAGAGTCGGTGGTCGAAGGCAACATCCACCATGGGCTCCACGACGAGGTCGAAGACCGTGGCGGGTTCTGGGGGCCCCGTTCGCAGTTCAGCTGGCAGGGTGCAACGGTCGTTATCCGCAATAACTACATCTCCCGGAGTCGACGGCTCGCGGTGCTTGACATCCGGGATAACAACATGGGCACGTACAAGAACATAACGATTCAGAACAACTTCTTCGAAGAGCCGCGTTATACTCCGATACGGATACGTCCGGTGATAGATACGCTTAACATCATCGGCAATCACTTCGAAGCGGCTGAACAGGGTGATGAACCGTTCTCGTGCATCGTCTTTAATACGTCAGGAGATGAAGGACCTGCAGAGATTTACGGCGGGACCGTGAAGGGTAACACGATCTCCCGCTACGGGCACCGATTCTGGTGGGAGGATGATGTGGCCACGATCGAGAACATGACCATCGCGGACAACACGTTCATAGAGCCGATGGACGGACAGCAGGATCGAGATCTGTTCACGTTCTCGGTGACGAGTAACTCTGTTATCAAAGGGAACACGATTCAGGACCCCGATGGTGACATAGACACGGTGTTTGATCTCGGCAACGATGCGTCAAATAATCTTATCCGGGACAACGATATCAGGCACGACGGATCGGTCACGACCATCAGTGACAGCGGTACGGACAACACCGATCACGAAAACTTTGAGTCGACCGGAAGTGGATGGACAGAAGTAAC
>JALDAF010000074.1 GCA_022729315.1 Candidatus Nanohalalkaliarchaeum halalkaliphilum
ACCGGAGTCGTGTGCGGCCGATTGTGTTCCCGCATTCCCGACAGCGGTTTGTGGATGACGTATGGGATGTGGTGGACGTGCCAGTGTACCAGTTCGGCGTCCATGTCGGGGATTGCTTCCCTGATCTCCTCCAGCGTCTTCTCCACCACTTCCTCGTCCGTCATCTCATCGAAGCGATCCACACTGATGATGTTTGACGTGATATAGGAGTTTTCTTCGTCGATCCCCGGGATATTGCTCTTGTCATAGAAGTCTGTATTGATGTAATCCGTGTCTTCCGAGGGGAGCATCGCCCAGAACCGCTTGTCCGTGATTTTGTCATCGAACCAGAGGAACACACCCAGGTACGGGACGCCCTCGAACGCGTTCAGATGTTCGAAAAACGATGTTTCAAGAACATCCTCCGGGAGGATTCCGCGCAGATCGACTGGATGTGCGGTTGACACGTAGACATCAGCGTCAATCCGCTCCGTTACCTCTCCACGGGATACGGCAAGGTGATCCACCTGGTTGCTGTCATCGTCGAAAACGATCTCGTCAACGGTCACCCCGGTCAGGACTGTGCCACCCCGCTCCTCGATATAGTGCTGTGCGTGGTCGACGTAGACATCGCCGAGTCCACCGTTCGCAACACCGAACATGCGGTGTTCCAGCTGCATCCAGTATTTTGAAAGTGACACGAACTCTGCGGCAGATACCTGTTCGAGAGGAGTGTTCAGAAGCGCAAGGGACATGAACCTGCAGAACTTATCGACTACTGAATCCGGTACGTTCTCCTGCTGTAGGTACTCGTAGGCGGTTCTATCATCCAGGGAATCCACTTCCTCAGAGGACATCTGGTACACGTTGAAGTTGAACGGTACCGTTTTGATCATGTCCGTCATCGGGATAAGGTCATACTGTAGCATCAGCTGTAGCATGTACAGTGATGGACGCAGCGGACTGTTTTTCAGTTCATAATGTTCGCCGTTATACACAACTTCGTTGAACGTGCCCTCTAACCAGTAGATGGCGTCTTCTGCACCGATCTTGTCGAAGAACCGCTGCAGATTGTTGTAGGCGGTGACAAAAACGTGTGGTGCGATCGGAACCGGGTCATCCATCTCCGGATCCACCGAGTTGCTGGCGCGTCCACCGAGGTACGCGTCCTTCTCCAGTACGGTGACCTCAACATCCTCTTCCTCTACCAGTTCCGAGGCCATCGCCAGTCCTGAGAGGCCACCCCCGATCACGACAACATCCGGCATATCCTTACAGAGACACTGATTGTATATAAGACTACGTGCCCGCGTTTTTCAGTCCTGTTCCGTGTTTAGCCGTGCGGTAACCCGTGAAAGCGTCCACATGAAGTACATCATCCCGGCGTTCTGCAGCAAGATTGAGGAAAAGTATATCGGATGGTTTTCGCCCAGCAACGTTACCACGGTTGTAGATACCGCGATGTGGGTCAGTGTAACGTAAACGAGGACCTTGAACGCGAACGTGGATCTATCATCCAGGAAGAAACTGGCAAGTGCGATCTCTCTATGGCTGTGTATATTTCGAAGTAGCTGGATGCCGTAGAAGGCGGTTCCACCGGCGAACAGCACCCCGCCCGTAACGTCGTTATATCCACCATTACAACCGCCTCACCCATAAAAACAGTACCAGCAGCCACATCAGCGCATATACCAGTCCGAACAGCTGCCCGATACTCCGGAACACCTGGGCGCCCAGGACAGCGCTGAAGACGACCATCAGGAACCCGACACACATGATGACACTCCCGATAACAACGATACGGAACTCACGTATCGTCTTTTTGGGTTGTAGACGCAGCCGTGTCATGGCCACTTCACTGTTCGCATGTAGCTTATGGAGAAACAGTAACAGTACCACCACATTCAACAGTATGATGAAAAGATTCAGGGCAATAAGCAAATCTCCAGACATAACAACGTATACTCGCTTCTCTTATAAGTTATTACGTGTTATGAACCGTGATAACCCGTGCCGGTACGGATACTGTTTGATCAGAGGTGTGCCCGCAGCCGCCGCTTGTAGTAGCGTGCAAGCGGAAGGAACGGATATATCGATTTCATCACCCGGTGGAAGACCGGAGATGACGTGTACATCGTGCGATACAGGAACAGCTCTTCTCTCCGTGTCTTCTTGAGGTCCGGTCGGCGACGTGCCTCGTATCTACCGAATATGTTCTGCACCGATCCGCCGTCACCGATCTCTTCCGCCAATGCATAAGCATCGGTCAGGGCCATAGAGGCGCCCATCCCGGTGATCGGGTGTACGGCATGTGCAGCATCACCGATCAACACGGTACGGTCCTTCGTCCAGCTGGGTAGCCGGACACGTTTGGCAGTGTCATGGAACACCTGATCCGGATCCACCCGGGTATATGCGTCCTCAACGACGCCCCCAACCTCTGACATGGCCGCCTCCAGCACATCCTCCGGGTCTTGACCGTCCCGAACCGTCGCCCCAAGCTCCACAAGACCCTGATGCCGGTTCTTTCCTATGATCACCACACTCCCCTGGACCCAGATAAGCGCTAACTTATCCGGCATCGTCATACCCTCCGGCAGCCAGAACCACCAGAGATGGGTGTCCGTTTCCTCACATCCCTGCTGGAACACGGATTCACGCACCCAGGAATGTACACCATCCGCACCGACAAGCAGTTCCCCCGCGAACTCTTTTCCGGCTGCCGTTACTTTTACACCGTCTCCTTTCATCTCAACACCGGTTGGCGCGGCATCCATCACGATCTTTTCCCGGGGAACGACGGACCGGAGTGCATCATGGATATCTGCACGGTGAACCGCCAGCAGCATTCGCTCGTGCGGCGCAAGATCGACGGATGTTACCGGGTCGCCCGCACTGTCCCGTATCTCGAACCGGTCAATAAGATATCCTTCCCCAAACACGTTCTCGGCGACACCCAGCTCTTCCAGCATCGCAATACCGTTCCGCCACAGTGCAATACCGTACCCAACACGATCAAAGGCTTCTGCCTGCTCAAGTATAACGTAGTCCTCCCCCTGCTGCTCCAGAAATGCAGCAAGGGCCATCCCTCCGATCCCTCCGCCCACGATAACTGTCCGCGTCATACCGTACAACTACGAGGGCAGCCCATAAGTAAATTCGCCCTCCCCCGCGCACACGATTCGTTCATCAGGCGAGGTGGTCCAGGATCCGGGTCGAAACACGGTCAGGATGCTCATGGGTGATCCAGTGCGTCGCATCCGGAAACCGTTCAAGCCGTCCGTCCACACAGTAGTCGAGACTGTTCTCCGCCAGATCAGGTACGAGGAAGCTGTCGTTTTCCCCCCACAGCATCAGCGTGGGTGCTGTTACGTTGCCGCTCGGCAACTCACCGGTGTACCGT
>JALDAF010000013.1 GCA_022729315.1 Candidatus Nanohalalkaliarchaeum halalkaliphilum
AGAGGATCTGATTGAGGCCAGGTACAGCACAGAAAAACAGGACAACGGGTTCACGGTCACGGACCCGAACGGGATCACCCTCCGTATCGGTCCCGGTACTGGTGAAGACCGATTTCAAGGCTGAATCCATGGTGCACCCATCACGTTTTAAACATTCCTTCCCGTAGACCCTGATGGTATGTTTCATCCAGCAAAGGTGCAGGAAACGATCACGACAGGCGAGGAAACCGTGTTCATGGTGAAGACTTGGGATGAGAACGTGTTCACCCTGGCCGCGGCCCCCGAACTGGACGATTCCAGGGTAGCCGTGGACGACGTGGTACTCCTCGACTACTATCCGGACGATGCGTTCGACCTGCCAGCGCCGAAACAGGTGGTGGCAGCAGTTCTGGACGGTGAGAAAGCGGAGTCAGTCTGGGAGAAGTACCGGGACCTGTACGAGAACTCGAAAGGCCAGCAGACCGGGCAGATGCAGTTCCCGAACCAGCCGTTCGAAGGCGGGTACATCGGGTAATGCACATGCATCATCCACGCACCGATTTCTAGTAGAGGTGTGCTGATACCTAATCAGGCGTTTTGCTACCGATCCCCGGTTCGGGGTATGGATCGGCCCCTGCAGGTATAACACATTTATAGGTTTGGTCGTGTTCCATGGGATGTGGAGGGATGGTGGATGAGCGATCAATGGAACAAAGTGTACGATGAAGAGACAGTTGGGCGCTACTGTCCCGAGGTCCACCGTCTCTCCCAGGACATCGTCCGGGCACACGTGTACGGTGACGTTGCATCAGCAAAGCTGACCGAGGACCGGCTTTCCTCGATGGATATGCACCGGCAGCAGGACCTTGTGGAGCAGCTGGGGCATCACGTGCAGGTGGAGCTTGTACGGTACCGTTGCCTGGAGAACGTGCGTGACCCTGAACGTGTGACCGGTCGTGAACTGCGGTGCAGGGACGAACCCTATGAATGGGATGGGCATCTCCAGGAACTGGAGCAGCAACAAAAGGAATTCCAGTATGCGGACAGCACGTGGAACGACATCAGGACGGACCTTGATATCATGCAGCAGGGCGGGAACACGGTCATCTCGTACACGCACCTGTAACGCTCCCCGTACGTTCTCGAAACAGCTGTCTTCTCGGCCGTACACGTATCCCGTTATACTGTTGGCCCAAGAAACCGTAACAATGTGCCTGTTAGAGGATGTCGGCTGCGGAGATGATGCCGGTGATGCCTTCGCCCTGCCGGTTGACCAGCACCGCATTTGATGTCTTCAACAGTTCGGAAACCGCGGTCCTGGACGTGCCCTCAGGTACTTCCGGAAGCGGAGCTTCCATGTGGTCCGTAATGTCATCGTCTGGATCGGCGTGGAGTACGGACATCGTTGTGACCGTGCCGATATTTTTTCCAGACCCGTCCACAACCGGGATCTGGGAATAGTTCTCTGTCTTCATCACGCTGGATGCATACCGTACCGTGTCCTCCGGGGAAAGCGTTACGACGTACGAGGTCATGAGCTCGACGGCTGACTGCTCCTCATCCCGGACCATATCCTCCAGTGCATTGTACAGCCGTGCCACCGCATCGTAGTTCGGTGTGCTCTGTCCACGCTCCAGTTTTGCCACGAAGGACTGCGAAACATCCGCTTCCTTCGCCAGCTCTGCCTGCGTCAGCCCCACCTGTTTCCTGCGGTGGACGATGCGGTCACGGACATCTTCAAACGCCGGTAACATTCTCACACGAATAATTAGAGGGAAAGATTAATATAATTAGACTTTTTTCCCCGGGTGTTTCGACGGCAGAATCCACCTTATTACAGGTATCGCTGCACCACCTGTTCTTAAAAAGACCGGAATCACTGTATGCTGGTATGACACGGAAAACCATCGTCGTGGAGGAAACACCTGGAAGCCATATAGAAACGCACCGTATAGAGGTGGTGGAACGCAAAGGACTCGGACATCCGGACTCCCTCGCAGATGGGATATCGGAGGCCGTCTCCCGCGCACTCTGTAACGAATATATTGACACGTTCGGAAGTATCGCGCACCACAATACTGATGAGGTACAGATTATCGGCGGGCACAGCGCCCCAAAGTTCAACGGCGGGACCATCACCCAGCCGATTTATATCCTGCTCGGCGGCCGGGCAGCAGGCGAATTCAACGGCGACCACATCAATGTACATGGCGTGGCGAAGCGGGCTGCACACCGGTACCTGGAGGAAACTGTGCAGCACCTTGATATCGATGAACACGTGATCGTTGACTCCCGTATCGGTAGCGGCTCCACAGATCTCACACAGCTCTACCGGGAAGACGGGAACGCCCCGCGCGCGAACGATACCAGTTTCGGTGTGGGTCACGCCCCACTCTCCGAGACAGAGACACTGGTGCTTAACGTGGAGCAGATGTTGAACGCGGGAGAGACCAAACAGCGGTACCCGTTCATCGGGGAAGATGTCAAGGTGATGGCGAACCGGAACAACGATACCATCCACATCACCGTTGCCGCAGCACTTGTTGACCGGTACGTTTCCGGGCCTGAAGACTACTTCAACAAGAAAGCGGAGATCCGGGAGCTGGTGGAACAGACCGCGAAACGCCACACCCAACACGCTGTCAACGTGGATGTGAACACGGCGGACGGCGACGACGAGGACGAGCTGTATCTGACCGTGACCGGCACCTCAGCTGAGATGGGTGACGACGGATCGGTCGGACGTGGAAACCGTGTATCCGGTCTTATCACGCCACGGCGGGCGATGAGCCTGGAGGCCAGCTCGGGGAAGAACCCGGTCGGCCATATCGGCAAGATCTACAACCTGATGGCGCATCACATCGCTGAAGACGTCGTCGAACAGAATGGTACGGCGGAGGAGGCGCACGTCGTACTCCTCAGCCAGATCGGCAGCCCCATCAACAATCCGCAGATCGCGAACGTCCAGGTCGAGGCATCGGACAGCCTCACATCCCGTGACGAACAGCAGATCCAGAAGATCACCGACCGCCATCTTGACAGCTTCGACGACCTCATGGAACAGATCATCAACGGCGATGTCACCACCTTTTAACCTGGAACCATGTCGTACCCGCTCACCATCGCCGACACTACACTCACCATCGAAACCGGTCGTGTAGAAGGAGATGTTGAGCAGAAGATAGAGCAGTATATGCGGGGAGAGCGCGTCGTATTTGACGAACCGGTCGATCTCTCGGACTTCACGGAGTTCCAGCAGCGTGTACTGGGCGCGATCCGCAGCATCCCATACGGCGAAACAGTTACGTATGCTGCGTTGGCTGAAATGGCTGGAACGAGCACGGATCCGCCGGTTCGTGCGGCAGCGAACGCGTGTGGGGCGAACCCGGTGCCGGTCGTGATCCCGTGCCACCGTGTCGTTGCGAAGAACGGGATGGGCGGGTACCGGTACGGGCGCGACGTGAAGCAGGCGCTGCTTGATCTGGAGCAGGGCACCACAGAGAGCTTTATAAATTCCAGTGAGTAGGGCGTATACGGGTTGATATGCGTTTTGATACGGCACGGCGTGTGGTAACGCTTGCGCTCCTATTTGTTGCGGTGAACCTTGTTTCTGCGATCGTGTGGTACGGCGATTACCTGTGGTTTGCCAGTCTGGGGTATGAATCCGTGTTTGTGAAGACGCTGGCGTACCGGGTGTTCACCTTCGCCGTGTTCGCCGTTGCCGCGTTCGCCGTGTTCTACGCAGCGTACCGGTGGACACTGCACAACCTTCAGAAGTCGGAGGACGTGGTGGCGAACAGCTGGATCCCGATCGTGATCGGTGTGGCCGCGGTGCTGCTCGGGTTGCTGTATGCGGATACGTGGCAGATCCTGCTGGAGTACGTGCATGGTGTACCGTTCGGTACCACAGACCCGGTGTTCGGGAATGATATCGCGTTTTACGTGTTCGAGCTTCCGTTCTACCAGGCCGCTGTCGGATACCTGTTGCTGGTTACCGGGGTGTCACTGTTGGCATCCCTGCTGGTGTATGCGCTGTACTTTGGGATGACCGAGGAAGAGATACATGATGTGATCGAGGGAACGGTGTCGACCGCCAGTTTCGATGTGTTCCGGTTCATGGATGGTGTGAAACAGTATGCGTACACGCATATCATGGTGTTCTCCGGTTTCGCGTTCGTGTTGCTTGCCGGGATGCTGTGGCTGTTCCGGTACAACCTGTTGCTGACGCAGCAGGGTGCCGTGTTCGGTATCGGGTTTACAGAGCACATGGTTGGGCTGCGGGTGATCACGCTGGCGGCCGGTATCAGTCTTGTCGGTGGCCTGGCGCTGGTGGCGAACACCCGGTTACGTGATCGGCGGATCGTGGTGCTGGTCCCGGTGATCTTGATCGGTGTGATGCTGGCAGGGAACGTTGCCGGTTTCGTGGTGCAGGAGTACGTGGTTGATCCGGACGAGTTCAACAAGGAGAAACCGTTCCTTGAGAACGAGATAGAACATACGCGGTACGCGTTTGCACTGGACCGGGTGGAGTACGAGGAGTTTGACGTTGCAGAGAATCTGACGCAGAGTCAGATCGATGCCAACCCGGGAACGATCAAGAACGTGAAGCTGTGGGATAACCGGCCGATACTGGAGACGTATCACGAGCTGCAGCTGTTCCGACCGTACTACATGTTCCACGGCATCGATGATGTCCGGTACAACGTTGACGGGGAGACCATGCAGATGCTTGCATCCGCCCGCGAGATCGATATCGATAATCTGCCGGAACAGTCACAGACCTGGGTGAACCGGCATCTGGTGTACACGCACGGGTTCGGGATGACGATGAGCCCTGCACGGGACGTGACAGATGAAGGATTCCCCCAACTCAGTATCAAGGACATCCCCCCTGAAAGCAACGTGGACGGTGTGGAGATCGAGCAGCCCCGCATCTACTACGGTGAGAACACCCATGAATACGCTATCGTGAACACGGATACCCGGGAACTGGACTATCCTGACCGGGGAGAGAACGTGTACACGCATTACGCTGCTGACGGCGGTGTGCAGATGGAGTCGTTGACGCGGCGCGTCATCTACGCGGTGATGCACCGTGCACCACAGATCTTCTTCTCCGGTTCCATCCACGAGGAGAGCCGTATCCAGTACGACCGCCAGATCGAGGACCGGGCGCAGAAGATCGCACCGTTCCTCGAGTTCGATGAGGATCCGTACATCGTGGTGGCGGATGGGGACATGTACTGGATATACGATGCGTACACCACCAGCGACAACTACCCATATTCGAAACCTGCTCCGTTCCAGGACGGGGAGATCAACTATATCCGGAACTCGGTGAAGGTCGCGATCAATGCATACACTGGGGACGCCACGTTCTACGTGGCGGAGGACGATGATCCGATCGTGGACACATACCGCGGTATCTTCCCCGACCTGTTCGCAGACATGGAGGATATGCCGGAAAGCCTGCAGGAGCACATCCGGTACCCGGAAGATATTTTCACGGTGCAGGCCGACCAGTACCGGAACTATCATATGACCGATCCTCAGGTGTTCTACAACCGGGAGGACGCGTGGCGTATCCCGAACGAAATCCTGCGGGGCCAGGAGATCCAGATGCGACCCTACTATATCACGATGACGCTTCCCGGCTACGATGACCCGGAGTTCGTGAAGATCCAGCCGTTCATCCCGGACGGCAGACAGAACCTGATCGGGTGGATGGCTGCTCGTTCCGACCCCGACCACTACGGCACGTTGAAGGCGTACCATTTCCCGCAGCGGGAACTGATCTTCGGTCCTATGCAGGTCGAGTCACGGATCGATCAGCACGACTATATCTCCCAGCAGATCGCGTTATGGGCACAGAGCGGGTCAAACGTGATCCGGGGCAACCTCCTGGTCATCCCGATCGATGACACCATCCTGTACGTGGAACCATTGTTCCTCCAGGCCGATGAACTGGGAACCGTGCCACAGCTTCGGCGGGTGATCGTGGCCCACGGTGACCGGCTCACCATGCAGCGCACCTTCGGGGAAGCACTGGACGTGCTGTTCGGCGGTGAAGAGATCGATGAACCCCTGGTCACCGGTCCCGACACGCTTCCGGAAGAAGACCTTGAACGGGCACAGCAGCTGTACCGGCAGGCTCAGGATGCACTGGAACGCGGCGATCTCGGCGAGTACCAGCGACTTATCAACGAGCTGGGCCAGGTGCTGGAAGGGATGCAGATGGGTACCACGGAACCGGATGAAGACCCGGATCCAGACTTCTGACGTAGGTTAACCCCAGGTCATCCTTCGGCGTATTTCGGTTCGTGTTTCCTGGCTTCCTTCAGGCTTCCCTGGATCTGTGCGTTCACGTTGTCGGTGGCTGGTTCGCCGTGACCCGCGTAGAGTTCGTGGACGTCCAGATCCGTGATGCGTTCGATGCTTTCGATCAGCGTGTCCCGGTCCCCTTCCTCGAGGTCGGTGCGGCCGAACGCGCCGCCGGGAAAGATCAGATCGCCAGCGAACAATACTTTCTCATCCGGGCTGTACAGGCAGATATGGTCGTCCCTGTGGCCCGGTGTGTGGACTGCGACGAATATGGTTTCCATCGCTCCCAGTGCAACCGTCTCCCCATCCGCCAGTACCTGTGTATTGCCGACTACTCCGTCCGGAAGGTTGGAAGGGGAGTACGCATAGACCTGTGGGTCGTAGCGGGCCACGATCTCCTCAAGGTTTTCGATGTGGTCCCAGTGGCTGTGGGTGATGACCACGGTCTCGATCTCCGCATCCTTCTCTTCAAGCCGGTCGAGCACGATTTCGTCCGCACCGGTGTCGATCAGTGCGGTGTCGTCCACGAGAAACACGTTCGAGGTGAACTCGTCCGCGTCCGCCGCCAGGTTCTCCACGTTCATGTACTGTATGACGGCGGTGCATCATTAAAAAATGTCCGTATATTTTCGAGAGCGTCCAGCGATGCCTGTACCATGCACTATAAGAATCGGTGAACCCCACACGTAGGTATGCAGGAGTATACGGACTTGACACCGTTCGGCGACTACCGGTCATCCCGGTTCTGTGCGTTGACAGATGATGCGGGGCGTATCCACGAGGATGTGGATGCAGCGTTCACGGAGTATTTAGGCAAGGACTGGGATGCGGTGTATGATGTGGAGCTGGAGAAGGGTGGGACCGTCGAGCTTCACATGTCGGCGCCGAACATGGACGTCGTGTTCTATGGATCTGGTGAGGATCGCCGTAACTGTGAGGTGGGGGCGTACGCCACACCGTCTGACAGGGGTGTCCCGGTAAGCCAGGTGTACGATGCTTTTACTGACCAGGATCTGCGGCTGGAACAGTATCTGATGCACCGGTTCTGAAAGGAGTAATTCACAGGTTCTCCAGCTGTCTGGGGACAGTACCAGTTCTGTCATGGATGCAACCTCCATCCACCTATTTAGTCTTCCCCTGGCAGTGCTCGGTAGATGCATGACGGACATGGACAGGACGCGTCGACCGACGTAGCAGAGGACCATCCGCTGGAACCGGGTCAGCATCAGGGAACCGCGTACCGGGATACGGTACAGCATATCATCACGCATGAGGCGCACACCGGTTCCACGCATCAGGTACAGGATGTGGTCCTCGGGTTTGCACAGGACGTTGCGGAAGGACTGTATGTGACGAACGTGGAGGGAGAACTGGAATGGGTGGAGCCGGATACTGCCAACTGTCATCTCATGGTCGCGGTCATGGATGCGGAGGACAACCGGTTCATCCCATACTGTGATGTCCAGGCAACCCTGTTCGATCAGGATGGCGGGGAATACGGGCCGTACGACCTTCCATTTATCTGGCATCCGACCTTCTACCATTACGGCCGCAACCTGGAGATTCCGGGGGACGGCATCTACAATCTCCGTATCAATGTCAACCCGCTCATGTTCCACCGGCACGACCGGGATGCGGGGAAGCGTTACACGCATCCTGTCGAAGTGGTCTTCCAGAACGCACCGTTTACAACGGGCAGACGCTGATCATGCCTCAACGGCACATCATTCTACAGTGGGGCACACCATCCCCGACATCGTACTGCAGTGTTCGAACCCTTCACAGAAGTACTGGGGCGGGTATGACTCACCAACCGACAGCGGGCCGATACAGGTACAGGACTCGTAATACATCTCACACTCCTTCAGTTCACCGCCTTCCAGAACATCCACCAGTTCAAACCGGTCATACGTGGTCACCAGTCCACCGGTCACTACGGCAACAGCAACCGCAACAACCGTAAGGACGGCAGCGATCACAAACAGATGTTTTCCCAGCATATCCCAGTCCAGTCGGTCCGGCATACCACTGTAGTTACACCGGCTGGTTTAAAAGAACGCTGGCCTGTCTATGAAATCCGGCCTTACAGGCCGCCTTCCAGTACGACCTCATATGAATCCGCGGTGAAAAACGTTTGACTGTGCAGACCGGTCATCCGGATGTACCGTTGACCATCCTGTTCCCGACGTTCGACGGTGAAGTCGATCGTGCTGAACGGGTCGGACACTCCGCTCATCTCGCTGATCGTATCCTCCAGCCACTCATACGCTTCCTCACCGTTCACATGCTCCTCCAACCGTTCCGTTTCATCACCGTACACCGCACGCTCCACAGCTGATATGTCGCCAGGAGCGATATATCCGGAAACATCCTCCATCTCCTGGATGCACTGCCTGTAGAACACTGGATTCTCACTGTACTCTGAAAGCTCTTTCACCGGCCCGTACTCGGTCCGTTTCTGTATCCGCCTCCCAAGCTCCCCCAGTACCATCGTATACACGTATACGGGATGTGAACATTAAGAATATCACTCAAGCAGCCGGTCGACCATCGTGTCCGCATCGAACGCTTCCAGATCCTCGTACTGCTGGCCGGTACCGAGATACATGATGGGTTTTCCGGTGAGGTATCCGAGGGACAGGGCGGATCCGCCTTTCTTATCCACATCGACCTTGGTGAGGATGATCCCATCAAATCCGACCGCTTCGTACTGCTCTGCCTGCTGGACAACGTCGTTCCCGGCCAGTGCATCCACAACCAGTACGTTGAGATCTGGGTCGTTGACCTCAACCACTTTCTTCAACTGGGCCATCAGGTTCTGGTCCGTATGTGACCGGCCCGCTGTATCCGCCAGCACCACATCCGCATCCTCCTTGTCCGCATGCTCCACCGCATCATAAATCACTGCAGCAGGATCGGCACCGTACTCATGCGCAACCACCGTCAAACCAAGGTTGTCACCGTGTTCCTGCAGCTGGTCGATGGCGGCACTGCGGAACGTGTCCCCGGCGGCCAGCACGACCTCGTACTCGTCCTTAAGCCGGGACGCGATCTTTGCGATGCTCGTGGTTTTCCCGGAGCCGTTGAACCCCATGAACAAAATGAGTGCCGGGTCGTTCTCCTGGATAACCGTATCGATATCGATCGGTGGCTGGTCAAGCACGTCGTGGATCGCATCATGCAGCGATTCACGGATGAAGGATTCTCCCTGCATCCGTGTCACGGACTCACCGACCAGATCCTCCGTCATATCCTCCTTGATGGTTTCGATCACATCGTACGCCACATTGTTCTGGAGCAGTGCCTCCTCCAGATCCCAGAGCACGTCCTCGACCTCGTCCTCGGATAGCTCCTTCTCCGTGACCGACTCCTTCGCCTTCTGCGAGAAATTCTTGACCGAATCCTTCAGGTTACCGAACATTACTATAACGTGTTGGGTTGGACCGAGTTATTTAAAACAACCGTCAATTCGTGGCGGCAGCGATCTCATTGTACAGCTCCTCCCAGCTGTGTACCGGTGTTGCGACGTCCGTTTCTGTGCTTCCTCCGTACTCCCCCACGAAATGGAAGCGGTGCGGTATCTCACCCTGTAACGGTTTCAGCTTGTGGAGGTCGTCATCCACGAACACGTCCACGTTTTCGGCCAGGCAGGCATCCAGTTTCTCGTTACCGTACCCCACGCCATTGAAACTGAGTTCCGGTACATCGTGTTCACTTTGCTGGCGGTGCTGGCTGTACCAGTCCCGGGCGATATCCACGAGTTCGCCGCTGCGGGAGGTGATCACGCAGAGGTCGTGGCCGTCCTCATCGAGCCTCGTCAGGTACCGGAACACATCGTCAACCGGCTCCATCGCCATGCCGTACTCCCGGTCGCTGTATGCGTGTTCGCGGACTGTGCGCTCCTCTTCCTCTGTGAGCAATTCGTGTTCGAAGATGTAGGATTTGGTGTAATGTTCTGGCGGGATGTCAACGCCGTACATGTCGTGGGCAACGTCGCGTTTCAGCTGGTTACAGTCAGCGAACACACCATCAAAGTCAAGTCCGATCCGGGCCATCCTGCTCCCCGGTAAATCTGTGTGAGAAGGAATTTTATAGGTTAACCTGCTGTTTTACAGGCCCATCGGCCCGGTTCCTGGCTGTCCACCCTGTCCGCCACCCATCTGCTGCTGGATCTGCTGGAGCTTGGGGAGGAGTTCCATCAGCCGTTCCTGAAGTTCCTCCTGCTGTTCGTGGATGCGGTCCTTCGAGTCCTGGAGGCGTTCCTTCCGTTTCTCGATGAATGCAGCTGCGTCGTCCACATCCTTCTTGGCAAAGGTCTCGGCACCGATCTCGACAAGGATCTTTGAGGTGTCGGTGACTTCACCGACGGCGAACGCTCCTGAACCCATCGGGAGGAACACGTCGCTTCCCTCCTCTGCTTCCCTGAGCTGTTCGATGGCGTCCTGTGTTTCCGTCATTTCCTCGATCTGTTCATCGACTTCTTCCGTGTATTCTTCCAGTGCCTGCATCTGCTGCTGGATCATCTGGTATTCCTGCACCGTTTCCTGGATCTCTTCCTGGTTCATCCTGTTATCAGGCCTCTGATACGTCGTCGATGTCGATGTTCGCCCGGGAGATGCTGTGTTCACTGGTGATGCTTGAAAGAACGAGTTCTTCCGCGTGGTTTGCGGACTCTGCCTCTACTTCACGTGTGAACGGGTTCTCTCCTTTCCCGGTACGGAATCGTCCTGTAACAACGAAAGTCATGTGTATTCACGCTCCACGCCACGTATCCTCGTGGCTACCATACAACACATTGGAACGTTTTTAAAGATGTTTCCGGGGGAACAGTAAGTCTGATAAACGTTACTTTTCCAGATCGCGTATATGGGCGGGGAGCAACGCATAACTGTCGAGGGGATTCTCCAGAACGCTGATGACGAAGTCCTGCTGTTGCAGCGTTCCGAACATGAGTCGTATCCCGGTGAGTGGCAGCCCCCTGCCGGGAAAATCGAGTACCGGGAAAGTCCATGGGATGCTGTGGCGCGGGAAGTCTATGAGGAGACCGGATTAGCCGTATCACCAGTTTCCCCGCCGGACGGTCTCATCAATACACAGGCATATACCAATGAATATGAGACCACGGATGACAGTTCAAACGGCTTGCACACCATCATCATCTCCTACCGTGTAGATCCTGTAGAACCCTATGATCCGGACGATGTCATGTTGAGCGATGAGCACCAGGCGTATGACTGGGTGCATCCCGACGAGGCACCGGAACGTGAGCTGGTTGGTAGCTTCCAGGAAACCGTGGAACTGCTGGAACCGTACAATGATGGCCAGTAATCGTCACCCTACCTGTGTTTCCAGGTAGCGGCGTTCATCGGCAGACAGGTACTGCGCCTCCATGAGCCAGTCCAGATCTGTACTGTCTGCATATGTGGACAGCATGCTCGCACGGGCCGTATCGTATGTGTCTTCGAATAGCGCGCGGTCCGGTTCGTCAAGGATCCTGTATCCTGATTCACGCATCCAGTTCTGCTGAATGGCTGCGAGTTCATCCGTGGAAAGTGGTTCGAGATCATACCTATCCCGGAGCGGTTGTCCTGGCCTCCCAAGATCACATCCGAAGTCCACCAAATAGCATTCATCTCCTTCTGTAAGGAAGTCTCTGTGCACCGCCCGCCCGTCGTTGGTTGGTTCGAACCCTGCCGTGTCGATGGCAGCACAGTTCTCAGCAAACTGTCGGATCGCATGGTCGGACAGGGCTCCTTCTGCATACTGGGTTCGAAAGTCGATGGCATCCCGCTGGTCAACATCCGTTATGTCATCCAGCGGACCCGTGATGAATTCCTGATATATATTACAATCAATGCCGTCCTCGCCATTTTCCAGACTTTCCTCGTCCACGATCATGCATGTCGGAACGATGTTGGCACCCAGTTCCTCCAGAAGCCGTCCGCGCTTCAGCGTTGATTCCTCTATCATCCGTGCCTGCTTCAGAGCTGAATCTGCGTTCCCGGTTTTCTCCACGATCACTGGTTCGCCATCTCGATAGCCTTTCCGCATCCAGGCTTCGACTCCGGCAGGTATCCATCCCTCGTATGCTCCACTGGTATCCCAGTCGAACTGGTGCCGGAACGCATCCTGCAGTGCCTCGTCCGACCCGTCCTCCGGGTCGACGTAGTCCGTGATGTCGTGGTCACCGAGCGTTACCTGCATTGTTGTCCTCCGTTCCCGGCATGGAACCATCCTCTACCAACAAACGTCATGTGTATTCTCGCTCCACACCCCCCCGAAAACGGGGGTTACCTACAACAGATTGGAAACGTTTTTAAATTTGTTCCCGGGAAACCAGTGACTCTGGCGACCCTCCACCAACACTGGCCATACTACGCGGTGGAGCCGGTTCCAGGAACCGCATATGAGCGACTGTACTGATAGAGTCGAACTATGGAACCAGTACGAAATCTATATTCTCATTTAGCAGTAACAAAAATCTGTTTTATTTTATAAGGTTACGGGTTCCTGATCTGTGTAACAGAGGGTTGCGGGGACACATGGCAGGGTCAGAGATCAAGATGCGGGACGGGTACGATAAACCGGTCGGCCACTGGCTGAGACAGGTCGAACAGTTGACCGGTTACGGGTGGAAGGCGGAAGCCGCGTACAATGCACTCGAAGTGATGTGGGATCATATGTATGACTGTGATGGTGTTGATGATGTTCGTTCCGTGACTGAGGAGGACGTGATCGGGTTCGGTGATAGTGTTGCGAAGCCGCTGGTCCAGCACGTCTACGGCGATGCGGACAAGCCCGACATCGGTGTATCAGGGTGGAGCCATCTCGGGACCGTTCCCGGCACCAATGACGGGTTCGAGTATTCTCCTGGCCCGTCACGAGTACCGAACGCTGATCCGGAGGACCATAGTTTCCGCGAGTTACGGCGGGCGATCGAAGAACAGGTCACAGAAAACGAGTTTGACTACGTTATCGGTGTTGCTGCAGGCGGTATCGGGCCGATGCATGCTGTCACCGATTATCTTGATGCGGAAGAGGTTATCGTCCGGTATTCACCGAACCGTATCGGCGATACCGCGGTACAGTGTACGCCGTACATGGATGAGAAGGCACAGTTCGATGGACGGAGCGTGTTGATCGTGGACGATGCGGTGAACACTGGTACAACGTTCGACAGTGTCAGCGCATTTGCAGAGGATCGTGGTGCGGAAACCGTGTACGCGCTGCCGATGCAAACAATGCCCCGGTGGACCGTTTCAGACGATTATGAACTTGTGGAACTGGTCGGCGACGGCTAGTTTCGGCAAATCGCTGACGGTGCTCCACGTAACAGCGGAAAAACCCCGCTATCCGTCACAGCCTACACTGGTTTCCCGGGTGCTGAAATAGTTACGATATATAAATAAGTTGGATCGGAGTGACATGGGTATGCACCAGTATAGCGGTCAAAACCGGGAAGAAGACACGTTCCTCATGTTGAAGCCGGACTGTCTGGAGCGCGGGCTGGAGAACGAGGTGTTGACATATATCCGTGACTACAGCGAGGAACTGTACCCGGATGAGCCGCTGCGTATCCGCGCCATGCAGAAGACGCGGATGACGCCGGAACTGGTGGAGGATCACTACGCGAACGTGGATGAGGAGATCCTGGATGAGCTGCACGAGTACTTCGGCACGACCAACGGGGACGGGTATGAGATCGTGCCCATGGTCGTGACCGGTGTGGATGCAGTTGACCGGGTCAGGGACATGGTCGTTGAACCGATAGACGACAGTAAGCCGACGTTCCTGCCGGAGAACAGTGTCCCCGGTACGATCCGTGGCGACCTTGTGACGGAACATTCTCCCGTGTACGCGGATCCGGAAACGTGGCCGCACTACTACCAGGAGATCGCGGCACAGGAGGACGTACCGTTATACAACCTGGTGCATGCCGCAGAAGCCGCGGATGATGCGCAAAAGGAGATCGAGCGGTTTTTCGGGAGTACTACCAGGACCGTTACGGAAGAATCCGTGAAAGACTATCTTGAACAGTAACGTGTAGTTCTACGGGAGTTCGTTCCAGGTTGGTGTGTGGCGGCAGCGGAGGCCGATCGCCAGGTTGACCGCTCGTTCCTGTCCGTGTGCGAACCAGGGAAAGTCTCCTTTTATCTCTGTGGATCGTTTCCGTGTGCGGACGATCTCCATATCGTCACCGGACAGGTTGATGTCCTTTGCATCCCGGTACAGGAGGTATCGGTGTTCCCGTGACGGGTGTTCGCCTTCCGTCCAGTGGACGATGACTGCATCGTAGTCCTTTAGCACCTGGTAGAACGTTTCCATGTCCAGTTCCTCCCCATCAGGGAATCCGTTCCCGGTGTCATAGGCAACGACCAGTGGTTTCTCTCCGTGGTCAGACTCCTGTTCCATTCCGCGCAGGGTTTTCGTGAGAAAATCCTTCGTTCGTTTGACCGGCATACCACTGCAGGGTCTCGAACATTCCTTTATATCCCCCTGACTTTACACGTCACGTATCCGATGGAACCGGACCGTTCAGAAGCCGCATTATATACATTACATTTCTTTACTTTTAAATCCGCATTACGGGGATCGTGGCAGGTGTTCCGCAGTTTTCAAAACTAATATAAACCAATAGATCAGATGTCTACATGAAAGACAGTGATGTCCTTGCATCGGGGGAATCGCAAGGCACTTGAAAACTGTTAATCGAGGGGGAAAGGTTGAAGCGTACGGTACAGTATAACGATCCACACTATTCTCTGGTCTCACATATCCGTCGTGCTCGCGCTTCGATCCTTACCCGGGAAGGGGAAACCATCAATGACGGTCACTAACTCAAACGATCCACTACCAGAGATTGTACGGAACGAAACAGATTACGACGGCGATTCAAACACGACACTGCTTCTTGGCGAACTCGGTATCGGCACGAAAGTGTACGACCACCAGGCAATGAAAGGATTGAACCGGTGGATGCATGAGAACCAGTATACCGATGAAGTGGAGCAGGCCGTGATCGGTGGCGGGTTACTGCCGGAGTACCCGGACCTGTACTCGAAGAAGACGAACGCGGAACGGTTCCGGTGGATCGGACAGGACGAGGACAAGACCGAGGTACCTGAGGCAACCCGGCTCGCCGAACTGTATGATATGGTGATGCAAGGCGAGAAAGGATCGGACAAACTGCAGGACCACGTTGATGACTGGATCCGCGGCAAACTCTCCAGCTGGCAGGAGGTACTGGACTATGCGCATAAACAGATGGGGTACCTGTTCGACGACTTCGATGTTGAACGGGTTGACTACTGCATGGGGGAGGAAGACACGCACTTCAACCGGATCGAACGAGAAGTCAAGTTCCTGAAACAGTTCCAGCGCGAAGCTGAAAGCTTCAAGGAAGAGATGGAGGAGAAGTATGAACAGGTGGCGGATGAATACGATGAGGGGATGATGGACCAGCTGCAGACAGAGTACGAGGTGTTGATCGATATCCATAACAAGGTGTCCAGCCACCACTCGATCGGTGAACGGTACAACAATGCTCACGTCCAACGCTTCATCGATAACAATATACTGGAAGAACATGAAGACGGCAGCATAGATCTTGCAGAGGACCTGCGGGAGACACACGATCTTGACTACGAGTTCCGACAGGAACTGGTTGACATGCTGAGCGAGATCCGGGAGATGGATGCCGGGGAGACCGAAGCATATGAAGCATACCAGGGGAAGTACGAGGAGTTACGGGACGATCTCAAACCCGCCATCGAACACCAGCAGAAGCTGGAGGAAACCGTAGACAGTATCGGTGACACGCTTGACAAGCTGGAACTGGAACTGGAGGACGAACTGGCACGGATCAACAGCCGTCACGAGATGGAGGCGATCGACCCTGAAATCCTGTACGCGGCCACCAAGGATGAGTACACGGAAGAGATCAAGTCCTGTTTCCCGGAAGACGTGCAGGAGATACTGGAAACCCACATATCACGTTCTGCAACCGTGGAAAACGTGGAGTACGGCGAGGATGATGATCAGGTACTGGAGGAGGCAGAGGTTGATGTGTACGGCGACATGATGGTGATGCATTCCACCAAGTTCCGCAGCAACACCACGACACTGTTCGGACTGAAAGAGGCGGAACGTGAACTCCTGTACCGTCGCATGGCGGAGAAGGTGATGAAGGATAACGAGGGGGTCATCCCCAAACATATCGTAGTCCCACACGGCGGGGCCGGATTCCAGGCCACCCGTATCAACACGACCCCGGAGTTCAAGCATATGGACGAGGATGAGTACCGGGACGATCCTGAACTGTCAAGCATCACCCTGTTACCAACGTTCCAGTCCGTGGACAAACTGATCGAGTTCAAGGACAAGGGCGTACGGAACTGGGCGACGAAACGGATCGATAAACACCTGCACGCATCCGGAGCCGTGTTCCACACGACGCTGGAGGACGGATCGGAACTGTACGAATACGTGGACCACTCCTCACTCTCGAAAATCGGGGAGAAGGTTGAGGAGCTGGAAGAATACGAGGAAGGCACCCAGGAATGGAACGAGTTACAGAATGAGATCCAGGACATGTGTGCCCGCACCTATACGGTACGGGCGACACTGGGAGACGTCCATCTCGGTGCCGCCAACTTCGAAGGCACCCCATCCAACTATGAACGGTTCCAGCGCACCATCAACTACCTGACCGATGTCTACGGCGAAGCCATCGACGAGGTTGTGATGACCGAGATGGTGGACGGGGCACTGGAACACACCGATATCGCGAAAAAGTTCATGGCCGACAGCCTCCCCGACGTCATCGAACGATCCGCGGAACGCGTCAAGGAGACACGGCAGGAAAACGTGGCTCTGATCGAGGAGATGCTGGACGGTGACACTGTCGGCGACATGACGATCACCGAACTGTACGGCGTGGCTGACGTGGACGCACCGAGCGATACCGACGGCCTGTACGACCACTCGCTTCGCGACCTGCTTGAAGACGGATCGATATACGAACTGGAGGAAGAGGATTACGTGACCGCGCTCACCGCGGCAGCACAGGTCGGCAACCAGAACATGGATGACTGGCTTGACACGGCGATGAAGATAAACGATAACTGGCTCGACACACATGAATCACTGTATGAGGACGTGAAACATGCGTACGAGCAGAGTTCACTGCCGAACGTGGACAAGCAGTTCGAGGCGGCCGATCCGTTCCTTGAATCCCTGCTGGTCGGCACGATGCCCGAACGGGTCACACTCACGGCCGGTAACCATGTCCGGTCCGATATAGGCCGGGATGAGGCAACCCAGCTGGAGTACCTGATCGAACGGTACGACCTGGATGACGACCTTGAGATCAGGAAATCCGCGTCAGATGGTAGCAAGTTCGGCGGGTTCGGCGCGATCAAGGATGAGACCGTGAACCTTGGCGGGGTGGAAGCCAGCACCGGGAAATCTGTCGCGTTCCACCACCACAGTCCCGGCGGCACCCATGCCAACATCAACACGATGCGGAAGCTGCTGGAAAGTGGGTACGCGTTCGACGAGTTCTTCGCCGGACACGTCCACCATCCACGCATCGGATTCACGACCGGTACTGCACAGACCATAAGCCCGGCCTGCCAGGGACCGAACGATTATTCAGAGTTCCTGAAAGCCAAGAGCGCGATGTATGGCACCACCGTCAAGTTCTCCAATGCGGCCCCACAGGGTGACCCGGCGAACGAGATGGTGACACACGGCTGGCACATGGTGAACGACAACACGCTGGAGCAGGAGGAGTTTGTGGACGACGCGTTCACCGCGGAAGTGAACGAATACTACGAGAACCTTGAGGAACTGCTTGAGGAAAACGGGGAACAGCTCTGATCCAGTTGTTACATACCCTAATGGGGTCCGATAAACATTGGGCGGTTCCCTGAGAACATTACGTGATTGAGAGAGTTACTGCTGGCGTCGCTGATCGTACGGGTCGCGCTGCCGGTTTTGTGGCTGCTGTTGCTGTGGACCGTATCCCTGGCCCTGTGGGTTCTGCTGTCCGGGCTGACCCTGCGGTGCCTGTCCCTGCACAGGTTGTTGTTGCCTGGCCGCCTGTTCGCGGCGTTTCCGTTCCTTCCGCCTCCGCCAGTTCGCACGGAGAAACCCGAAAAACATCGCAAGGATCGCGTATGCTGCGATAGCTGCCCCAAGCAACATGAGCCCGATACTACCGAACTCAACGAGCATACCATGTAGCTCCGCAATATCTGTCGGCCCACCCTCCCGTGGTTCCGGTATAAACTCTTCAAGAAACGTCACGGCATAGCCTGCACCGATGATCGCCACGCCAACAACCAGTGTTGATAACCGTCCCATACCGGAATCACAGTACAATAATACCGGTGCCTGTATTAAAACATTTGCACTCCCCCAGTCCCATCGTTTGAACGGACCCTGGGCTACTGGTCGTAATCCACGGTCCGTTCCTCGGCACCGTCCTCCCCGTTCTGGTACCGTGCCAGGGCAAACAGGAAATCCGAGAGACGGTTGATGTACGTCAATACATGACTGTCGACCGGTTCGTTTTCCGCAAGCTCCACGATCCGACGTTCCGAGCGCCGTGCCACGGACCGTGCATAGTGCAGAAGTGAACCGCCATCGGCACCGCCTGGTAAAACGAATTCAGACAGTTCCGGGAGCATGTCCTGGTACGTGTCGATCCGGTCCTCCAGCCACGTGATCTGCTCCTCTGAAATGTGTTTGTCTCCCTGCTCGCGCGGATCCGCAAGCTGCGCCATCAGCACGTGGAGCTGGTTTTGCACCCGGTCAATATCCTCCGCTACCTCGTCCGAACAGTGAACTGCGGCATGACCCAGTAAACCGATGACCTCGTCCAGCGACCCGTACGCTTCGATCCGTTCCGACGACTTGGACACCCGTTCATCTGACGCCCACAGGTCCGTCTTCCCTTCATCTCCACGACCAGTGTAAATCTTCATACTCTCTAGTTCCAGAAGCAGGTTTTTATCGGTTTATCCAGTTTCCATGCCCGAGACGTTGCGCGTGATGCTGCCCGCATTTACGCTTCGGACGCATCTGTTTCCTGTTCACCATTCAGTGCCAGGTTGTTCCGGGGAAGGTAGTCCGTGCGGTGCATGGCCCATGTCACAGCCCCTATCGCGAGTACTGCCGTTCCCGGCTGCACGAGATCCGCCAGCATGAGCTCGTCGATCCGGATATGGGGATGGAATGCGGGGATGTACAGTGAGATGAATATGGCGCTGAACAGGATCCAGTGGCCGACAACCGTGTCCCCGATATGTTCATACAGGGCGAGTGCCGTCCAGAGCACGATCATGAGGGTTACGACGGATATGCCGTTGTACGTGTGTGATATGCCCGCGTGTGCTGACGCGGCCGGTATAACTGCTGACACAGCGAGTATTGTTGCGGCCAGTTTCTTCAGGTTCAGTATCATAGGTGACCACCCACCAGGATGAGGAGTATGGATGCGAGTATCGCCATCCACATGAATATACCGTGCTCCTGGTTCATCCGCTGTATCCACGGCTTGTCAACACCTTCCGTGCCGCATGCACAGCCCTCAGCCTCTGCCTTGCAGCAGTACTGATTACCGGGCCCCCATTCCCATGCGCCGAGGTAGCGGAAGAAGTGGCAGGAGCCCAGCCAGAGCGCGAGAGCAAAGAGGTAGAACCCTTCGATTGCGATGCCGATGCCCTGCTGCCATGCAGGAAATGCACCGATGCCCTGTTGTACCACGGTGTCCGTGTCGAGCGGCCACCAGATGTAGGTGAACTCTCCGTGCGTGTACAGGGTTACAAGGCCGACAAGCCACTCATGTGCGTGGATAAGGATGAGGAGGACGTTCGCCCGCCAGAAGAACCGGTGCCACTTCATCAATGCGCGTTCCCCTTCATATCCCGGGTCACGGTCCCACGTACACTTTCCAGGGTGACGCAGTACGTTCCGTCCGTAGAAGAACCGGAAATGGTAGCAGGTGTACAGCATGAGCAGGATGAAGATATAGTGCCACCGGTCGTGGAACCCCCAGATATAGTATATGGCCTGCCAGTGGAGCGGCGTATCTTCAAGCGCTGTCTCAGGATCAGTATAGTCTGCAAGTGGGAAATGCTCCGGGTGGTGGTGGCCGACGGCCAGTCCGCTCAACACGACCAGTAACGCACATACAAGAACCAACCCAAGTAGTCGTTTCCGTTGCATCTATACCCGTCCCACCAGTTTTTTCAGGTTGTATATGAGCCACTCCTGCACCTGGAGCTGTTTCCGCATGATCGGTGTGATGATATCCCACCCTGCCTCGGAGACAGCATGCTCCTTCTGCGGGATGATCGCATCTGTCGTGATATTGATTCCCTGCGGACACACGTTGGAGCAGCACCGGGTCACGTTACACAGGTCGATATTTCCTTCCGTGTCAAGCAGTTCCGTCCGGTTCTCGATATCCTTCGGATGGTATTCGAACGACGCCACCTTCACGATGTTCCGAGGTCCTGCATACTGTTTCATCTGCTGCCGGAGCACGTGGCACACATCGTAACACGCCATGCAGTTGATACATTTCCGCATCTGTTGCGCCTGCTCCACCTCCCGCTCCTTCATCTCGTAGAACCCGTCCTCACCCTTCGGTTCCGCCCCTTCAAAGTGTGGTTTGAACTTTTTCTCCTTCTCCCACACCTCCTCGTAGTCCGCGACCAGATCCTTTATCGTGGGAAACACCTGTAATGCCTCGATGCGAGGCGGGGTATCCCGGTCACACCATGCCTCCGGGATCTCCGTTTTGCAGGCGAGCACGGGTTTGCCATCCACCCGCATCGCGTCACTGCCGCATACGCCTTCACCGCAGTTCCAGCGCACGGCAAGGGTCGGATCCTGTTTCTGTACCTGTTTCAACGCATCCAGGACCTTCATGTGTGGCTCCCACGGCACCTCGTACTCCTCGAAATACGGTTCATCATCCTGGTCCGGGTCGTACCGTGACACCTTAATACGGACAGTCTGGCTCATCGCGCAACACCTCCAGCAGTTCCTCATCCGGCTCCGGCACCGGTTCTCTATCCACGGTTACGCTCCCGTCCTCAGGGATACAGACCACATTGTAAAGGTTATCATCCAGTTCCGGGTGATCCTCACGCTGGTGTGCTCCCCGGGACTCATCCCGTTCCAAAGCGCTTTTGATGATGGCTTCACAGCACAGGAACATACTTCTCAGACTCATGTACGCCATGACACCGTGATTGTACCGGAGCGATCCCTGCACCGACACATCTTCCATCCTCTCCCGCAGCTCATCCAGTTGTTCCAGTGCATGCTGTAGTCCATCCCCGGTGCGGTAGATGCCGGCCTCCTCCCACATCACTTCACCGATCTCCTCCTTCAGGTCCAGTGGGTTCACCGCATCATCCGTATCAGTATCGTTCTCGATCACCTGTGATATCCAGGTGATCTCCTGTTCCACCGCGTCCTCATCCATATCCAGCTCGTCCGCATCATCGGGAAAGTCACGTTCCGTAACAGCTTTTGCCGCATTCTTCCCGGCAAGCCGGCCGAACACCAGGATGTCGGTCAGCGAGTTGCTTCCAAGCCGGTTCGCACCATGCACCTGTGCCGTGGCCTCACCGGCAGCGAACAGGTTGTCGACCGTGGACTCCATCGTTTCCGGGTCCACGTATATCCCACCCATCGTGTAGTGGGCGGTCGGCGCCACCTCCACCGGCTCCTCCCTGATGTCAACACCGGCAAGCTCCTGCAAATTCCCCACCATTTTCGGCAGCTTCTTCTTGATGTATGCATCGTCTTTATGTGAGATATCCAGGTGTGCACCGCCGTGCTCCGTGCCGCGGCCTGCATGCACCTCGTCGTAGATGGCGCGTGCCACCACGTCACGCGGAGCGAGCTCCATCCACTCCGGTTCGTAGTCCTCCATGAACCGTTCCCCCTCGCTGTTGTACAGGCGGCCGCCCTCACCCCGCACCGATTCCGTGACCAGGATGCCGGCCGCGCTGGAGGGATAAACAAGTCCGGTCGGATGGAACTGCACCAGTTCCATGTCCATCAGTTCGGCTCCAGCCTCGAACGCCATCGCCTGCCCGTCACCCGTCGTCTCCCAGGGATTCGTGGTCCTTTTGTACACCTCGGCGAACCCTCCCGTCGCAATGATAACTGTTTTTGCCCTGAACACGTGGAATGTGCCATCCTGGTAGTTCAACCCGATCGCCCCGGTCACCGCTCCCGCGTCATCGGTCAACAGTTTCGTGATGAATACTTCCTCAACGATCGGGACGTCCCGCTTCACAAGCTGCTCCGTAAGCACGTTCATGATCTCCAGACCTGTCCGGTCCCCGATGTGACAGGTACGCTTGTAGGTGTGCGCGCCGAACGCCCGCTGCTGTATCTTGCCGTCATCGGTCCGGTCAAATATCGCGCCGTATGACTCCAGTTCCTTGATGATATCGGATGCCTCCTGTGCCAGGCGTTCCACGAGTCGGTGATCATTGATCCATATCCCGTCCCGCATCGTGTCCGCGGCGTGCTGCTGCCAGGAATCCTCCGGGTCCACGTTGCCGAGCGGTGCAGCGATCCCGCCTTCCGCCATCGCAGTGTGTGCCTTGCCGCGCAGTGTCTTCCCGAGAAGCATCACGTCAGCACCGTCATCGTGCGCCTGGATCGCGGCCCGCATCCCGGCGCCACCGGCACCGATCACAAGAACCTCTGTTGAACGTTCCACGTAGTCAGCATCACTCATTTGACCCCACTTCCCCCTGTTGGTATCACTGAGTAAAACTACGGGAGAATGGCTTAAAACTGTTGTGGGAGCAGGAAATGTTGGTCAGACACCAGTTTAGTAAACGGATTACCTGTCGACCAGCTCTTCTTTCACCCACTCGTATCCGTGGTCTTCCAGCTTGTGAGCGAGTTCGTGGCCGCCCTCTTTCACGATCTGTCCGTCCATCATGATGTGGACGTGGTCCGGTTCCACATAATCCAGGATACGGCGGTAGTGAGTGATCATGAGGAACCCGATATCCTCCCCTTTCAGTGTGTTGATACCTTCGGCCACCGTCTGCAGTGCATCGATATCCAATCCGGAATCCACCTCGTCAAGCACCGCGAACTGCGGGTCGAGAACCGCCATCTGCAGGATCTCGGTCCGTTTCTTCTCCCCACCGGAGAATCCATCGTTCAGGTAGCGTTCAGCGAACCCGTGGTCGATGTCAAGCATGTCCATCTTCTCCTTCAGCAGGTTCTGAAATTCACTGATCGGGATCTCGTCTTCCCTATCCGGCTCGTCTGTTGACGTGGCGGATTCAGAAGACTCGTCAGCGTCTTCGCCTCTACGGGCGTTGATCGCGGTTCGCAGGAAGTTGGAGACGGTGACCCCCGGGATCTCGGACGGGTACTGGAACGCGAGGAACAGTCCGGCCCGTCCACGTTCATCCGGCTCCATCTCCAGGATGTTTTCACCGTCCAGCAGGACCTCGCCCTCTGTTACATCGTACCGGGGGTGGCCCATGATGGCCTGTGCCAGCGTGCTTTTCCCGGAGCCGTTCGGCCCCATCAGTGCATGTACCTTTCCCTGTTCGATGGTCAGGTCCACACCGTTTACGATCGGGTCTCCATCTATCTCGACGTGCAAATCCCGGATTTCAAGTCGTGTCATCTGTATCACTCCTGGTCTTCTACAAGCTGTTGTACTGCGTTCCGGCTGAGGAGAACGCATTTCCATCGCATCGGACTGACCTCGTCTTTCTCCAGTCCGAGCAGGTCAAACATGTCTTCCTCTGAAACATTTTTAATATCATCCACGTCCGCACCCTGAAGCGTATCGGTCAGCAGTGATGCCGCGGCCACGCTGAGGGCACATCCGCTGCCGGTGAACGTGAGTTCCTGGATCTCACTGTTCTCGGTCCGGGCGTACACCGTGAGTTCGTCGCCGCATGACGGGTTGTCCACGTCCACCGCAACGTCCGGGTCTTCAAGCTCGCCGAAGTTGTGGGGCTCCCGGTAATGTTCCAGGATGTGTTCTTTGTACAGTGATTTCAATGTGATCCTCCTCAGTTGAACAGGTCTGCAGCGTCCTGTACCGCAGCGACAAGCCGTTCCACTTCCTCCGGTGTGTTGTACAGGTAGAAACTGGCGCGGGCTGTGGCGTCGACGCCCAGTTCCTGGGAGAGTGGCTGGGCGCAGTGGTGACCGCCGCGGATCGCGATACCGTGCTCGTTCAGCAGGGTGGACAGGTCGTGCGGGTGTGCGTGCTCCACGGCGAACGCGACCAGTCCCAGTCGGGATTCAGGGCCGTACACGGTCACGTACTCCAGATCATTCAGTCGTTCATACGTCTCCGTTGCAAGCGTGCGTCCGTGCTGTTCCACACGGCCCATGCCCACGTCTTCAAGGTATTCGACCGCGGCTGCAAGGCCGATGGCCCCGGAGACGTTCGGTGTACCGGCCTCGAACTTCCAAGGCAGCGAGGTCCATTCCGCGTTCTGCTCGGTTACGCGGGAGATCATGTCACCGCCATACAGGAACGGCTCCATCTCCTCCAGCAGCTCTTTCCGACCGTATAGAACACCGATACCGGTGGGGCCCAGCATCTTGTGGCCGGAGAAGAACAGGAAGTCACAGCCGATACCGGTCACGTCCACCGGCATGTGTGGAACGCTCTGCGCTGCGTCCACGATACAGATCGCGTCGTGTTCGTGTGCGATCTCCGTGACCTCCTGGACCGGATTCACGGCACC
>JALDAF010000050.1 GCA_022729315.1 Candidatus Nanohalalkaliarchaeum halalkaliphilum
CCGGTGGCGTGGATGGTGAGTGTGCTGCTGTTGGTGGTTCCGGCGGGGATGCCGCTGGGGATTGCTGCGCCGAGTTGTGCGGTGTGGACGTCTCCTGGTGCGAGTTGGTTTTGGGGTGTGACGAGGAATTGTTGTGGTTGGTCAGTGGTTGGGAAGTCTGGGTGGTTGTTGAATCGGTGGATGTAGAGTTTTTCGCAGTTGAGGTGTGCGGCGACGTAGTGTCCGGTGAGTGGTCCGTCTTCTTCAATGAAGTTTTGTGACCAGTCATTGTTTTGTTCGCCGTCGCCGTTACCGTTGGAGAGTACGTATTCGATGGCGTCGGTGAAGTCTCGGTTGTCTCCGTCGTCGGGTTCGTCCATGATGTGGAGTGAGACGGCTGGTTCGTCACCGGTGTGGTCGTCAGGGTTGGCGCAGATCGGTTCCTGTGTGTCGCTGTGGTCGGTGTCTGTGGTGAGTGCCCAGAGGTAGTTGCCGGTGGCGTTGCGGTAGTAGCCGTATGATACGGCGTTATCGGGTTCGTTTTCCATGCTGCTGGGTGTGCCGCCGGCTTGTTCGGTGATGTTCCACATTTGTGTGCCGGCGTGGTACCAGGTGCTGGTCTGGTTTCGGATCCAGACGAATCGTCCGGATGCGTAACTGTCTGCGGAGCCGCTGCCAAGTGGGTTGATGGATTCGGTGGTTTCTGTGTTCATGTGTGCGTATAATTCGGTTACGTTCACAGATCCGGTGTTCTCGATATCCATGTCTTCACCGAAGTCCGTGGTCTCCAGTGCCATCCCGGTAAAGTTGAAGATCCCGGGCTGCACCGTAACCTCCGTCTTCTCCGCAACCGTCACATTCACCAACGTCTCATTCCGCTCAAGCTCATCAGCAACCACAACACCAGAAAACGCATACATGGAGACCGCTGCGATCAGCATGAATGATGCAACACCGGTGAGAATCTGGGACGGCGTTGCGTTACCCTTGGCCAGCGCAGCGGCATGTCGCATAGTATACTTACTGTTTTGACGCCGGTTTATTAATGTTGTCTCTGTATGCGTCACGCTTGCAGGGTTACAACACCCCACTCGTGGGGTGGAACGTCCCAACCTATTTAATAATACTGTGTAATACAGGTGTGGTATGGTGAAGGACCGGATCTCGTTGACGCTGGACCGGGACGTTGTCGACCGGATCGACCGGAAGCTGGAGCAGAAAGGGATCACGAACCGGTCGCAGGGGATCGAACAGCTGCTTGAAGAGTATCTTCAGCGTGATGCGGTGACGGACACGGTGATTCTGGCTGGCGGCGAGGAGCCGAACGCGCTCATCCCTATCAATGGGCGGCCCGTCCTTGATCACATTCTGGACCATCTGGAGGATGAGGGTGTTGAGAATGCGTATATCGCGGCGGGCAGTACCGCTGTAGAGGATGCGATCGATGATGACCGTGATATCAATATATCCGTCCATGTTGAACAGAGCCCGCACGGGACGGCTGGTGCCCTGCGACAGTTCAGCGACCAGCTGACAGATACGTTTCTTGTGATGAACGGTGACGTGCTCTGCGCGGTTGACATCCAGGATATGAAGCAGGTGCACGAATCTGCAGACGCGCAGGCAACCATGGCCTTGACGACCGTGGAGAACAGCACGGACTACGGCGTGATCCGGATGAAAGGGAACCAGGTGGTCGGGTTCGAGGAGAAACCGGATGAATCGTTCTCCCACCTTATCAACGCCGGTATCTACCTGTTTGAACCGTCCTTCCTGAACCGTGTCCCTGGCGAAACGGATCAGCAGGTGGTGCAGATCGAATCCATCTTCGAGCAGCTCGCCGGTGACGGTCAGCTCAACGGCTACGTGTACGACGGGGAGTGGCGGGAAGTCGGCGGCAGAGCGTGATACTGATGAGGAAAGCTGTTGTGACAGGCGGATGCGGGTTTATCGGATCCAACCTAGTGATCGAACTTGTTGACCGGGGCTACGATGTCGTCGCCCTGGACGACCTGTACCTTGGGACGCCGGACAACCTGGCATCGGTCAAGGAGCATATCGATATTGTTGAAGGAGACGTTCGGGACCGGGAAACGGTGCAGCAGTGCTGTGCCGATGCTGATGTCGTGTTCCATAATGCGGCCCGGAGCTCAGCCCCGATGCACAAGGAGGAGCCGGTGGACGGGGCGGACGTGAACATCAACGGGTTCATCAACGTGATGGAGGAGGCGCGCGAACGCGGATTTCGGGTCGTGTACGCGTCCACAAGCTCCATGTACGGCAGTGTCGAGCCGCCGCACCGGGAGGACATGGGGGAGGAACCGGTCAACCTGTACTCCGCGTCCAAGATGAGCCGGGAGCTGTACGCCACGGTGTACGCGAACGCGTACGACGTGAACGTGGTCGGCCTCCGGTACTTCTCCGTGTACGGCCCGCGTGAACGGGCGAAAGGTCGGTACGCGAACCTCATCTCCCAGTTCATGTGGACGATGATGGAGGGCGAATCCCCCGTCATCTATGGGGATGGGACGCAGACACGGGACTTCACGTTCGTGGAGGATATCGTGCAGGGCTGTATCAAGGCGGCTGAGAGCGATGTGAGCGGCGAGGTGATGAACCTTGGAACCGGGAACGAGACCTCGCTGAACACGCTTGTCGACAGGCTGAACACGGTGCTGGACACGGATATCGCACCGGAGCACGTGGAGAACCCGTTACCGAACTACGTGCAGCGCACCAAAGCGGACTGCTCAAAGGCGGCGGAACTGATCGGGTATGGACCGGAGTATACGCTGGACGAAGGGATTAAGAAGACTGCCACGTATTACCAGGAACAGGAGGCGACCGTATAATGAAATCAGATAGGCCATGGGGTGCAGAAGAGATCGTGCTGAACACGGAAGTCGATTTTGACGGTTCGTACGGCGACCTCTGCCTGAAACGTGTCGAACTCGATACCGAGGAGATGACCGACTACCACCGCCACAAACGGAAGAACGAGATCCTGTTTCTTGAGCAGGGGCTGGTCGAGATCCGGATGGCGGACGATTATCACGAACTGGATGAGGGCGCCGCACATTTCATCGAGGCCGGCGAACCCCACCAGATACAGAACATCGGCGGCTCCGTGGCACGTCTCGTTGAGATCAGCTTCCCATTCGACCCGGACGATGCCGAGGCGCTGGAGAACCCGTACGCGTAACCAGTAAGCGGACGTCTTTGTTCTCATCCTGAAGGAGATCGTAAGAGATATCTATGTTGCGCCACGGTGTATGCGGCAGCGGCATCTTCTGCGGCATCCTCCCCTTCCACAGGGAGGAGGGTTAGAGGAACCATATGAGGGCGGAAACCACCAGCAGGAACTGGCCGACCGCAGCGTACCGCACCAGTTCTGGTTCTGTCACGTCGAACCGCATCAGCACGTGTGTCAGTGAGTATATCTCGTCATGCATCGGCTGCAGCGTGCCGTCCTCCTGTAGTTCGCCGAGTGAGGATGCCTGGAACCGGCTGCGGAGCTTGAGTAACGCCTCGATGATCCACGGGAGGAAGATGATCATACCGAACGTCTGGGCGTTCGCGATGATCACGGCGGCGACGAATGCCGCCCCGATCGCGTATGTCAGCGAGTCGCCGGGCAGGATGCGTGCCGGGTACGTGTTATAGTACCAGAATCCCATGAGTGCAGACGCCATGGCGAACGCGATGACCGCGCCCTCGATCCGGCCATGGAGGTAGGTGAACACACCCAGTCCCAGGAACAGGATGATGCCGAGCGTGGTCTCCAGCCCGTTCTGTCCTGCAAGCATGTTGGTGGCGTTTGAGACGGCGATCACACCGACCGGGATCAGCACAAGGGGGTACAGGATGCCCCACTCCACGATACCGATGATCGGCAGCTGCATCGAGGTCTGTCCGGCCTGTACCACCATCAACGGCAGGGCAGCGGGGAGAACAAACAGTGGTTTCACCCACCAGCGCTGGAATCCCACACTGAGCTGCGTATTACGCTTTACCTCCTTCCCCTTCTGGTCCACGTGGATGTCATCGATGAGACCGATCAATGCGATGACGAGCGTTGAGGACAGGGCGGCAAGCAGGAGTTCGGCGCGGATCGGTTCGGCATTCGGGAGGAACGTTGTCAGCCCGAGGAACAATGTGAGCGCCACCATGAACCCGAACAGGACCGCGATGCCACCTGACGTGGGTATCGATGGCTTGTCCCTTTTCTGCTGGTCGATACCAATGATGCCGGAGTCCCGAAGAAACTCTGCCGCCAGCGGTGTAAGGATGAACGTCGTGACAAACCCGGCGATGATCGCAGCGGTAACGAACAGCATGTATAGGGCTCCATGGAGAACTTTTAAACTGTTATGTCAACAGTGCACCGGCTATCCTGCTGCGTCGTGGTCGATCTCCCAGACCTTCACATATCCGTTGGAGACTTCCTCCACCGCCTGGAACTCCGGCATCCCGTGCGCGTCCATTAGGTACAGCCCGACCAGGGCGGACTCCATCACGTTATCAGGGACGAACACGATCTGGCCGTACGGGCTGCTGGCCATCTGGCCATCAACGTATACCGGCGGATGCCATGCAATACACCCCGGAATCGACCCCGTCTGTTCGTCAGTCTGGCCCCCAGGAATGTCCTCTGCACCGTTATCTGTCATCCGGACGATCCCCTCGTTCCGGGTGCAGAAGTTCTCCACTTCAAGCACCCGGCCCTGTCCCTGGCCCTGCAGCCGTACCAGGGGAGCACCGGTTGGTGAGAGCTCCTGGCCGTTCTGCTCCACCGGGACAAGGATCTCTGCTGGCGCGTTCGGCCCGAAATGGACCGGTCCATACGCCATGTATATCGTTCCCTGGTGCTCGTGCATGACACACTGACCATCGTTCTGGACGCACCGTGCGGTCTGCATCGAATCAACCATCGTATTATCACGGTAGGATATCTGGGAGACGGCGGAGTACTTACCGATCATGGTGGCGTCCAGCACCATGTAGTCAGCACCCAGCATCTCCACAAAGTCCATATATTCGGCATAGTCCTCTGCGGTCAGGAAATCCGCGATCGGAAGGTTCAGCCGTTCGCCACCCGTTGCATCACTGTACACCAGGCTGTTACCACCGTCCACGTTGGCGGCACGGCCACCGATCGAGTTGAACCAGTAGCCGTAGTCCCACCACGAAAGTAATACTGCATCAGGCTCGGTCACGTCCCGCACCTCCTCCAGGCTTTCCGTCCAGAACCGGTCCGGGGAGCCGCCGATGCCGTCCGCCATCGACTGGGCTGCGGCCACGTTGAACACCAATACCGGGATAAGCAGCAGGGCTGCTACCACGCCGAACGCCAGCCGTGCGTCAAACGCTTCGGACCGCTCCGCCACCTCTGTCCACAGCGTGGAAGCGCGGAGCTGCTGGAGGGCGACGGCAAGGCCGAACCCGGCAAGCAGCGCCACCGGCTGGGACGTGATGAACAGTAGCCGCGATTGCTGTGTGGCACCGTACAGGGCTGCAAGGGACCACATCAGTGGGAGCACGAGGAACCACCGGTTCTCGATATCGATCGGTTCCTTCTCCACGAAGAAGAACAGGATCATCGCACCCCCGAGTCCGATGATGAGCGGGAACATGAACGCCACACCGCCCTGGCTCTGTCCGGGCAGCAGGAACATCAGGAGTGCAGATACCCCGACAAGTGCGGATGCAAACCCAAAGTACGCTTTTCCAGGTTCGATCTCCTCCAGTACACCGTATTTCTTCAGTAGCATGTATCCGACCATCGCCAGCATCGCAGCCGTTCCCAGTATCGAAAACGTCCAGCCGCTGAAAAGTTCTGCAAACGGGTAGAACATCTGGATGGTGTCCACGCTCTGAGATCTGGACACCCCGAGCTGGCCGATGATCTGGTCCGCGCTCGGCGGCTGGTTCTCCGCGACCGTCCCCCCTATAACGCTACCGCCGGAACGCCGTACCGATCTTATCAGCCCGTTCACCATGCCCGCAAGTGTCTGTGAATACAATGGGGACAGGAACAGTGCGACGGCACCGGCGACCGTGGCGCCCGGTGTCACGTACGGTAACGCGCCCTCGCTTACGATGTCAAACTGTTCGACCGCGTACCGGAACCAGAGGAGTGTGAGCACCCCCATCCCAGCCAGGAATGCGCTGTCCGGTATCATGTTCCGTCCCGGGTTGATGAACGCGGCGAGGAAATGTCCCAGTAACAGTGTTGGGGTGAATGCGGCCACAAGCCGCTCCACATCCTCATCGATAAACAGGACGGCGAACGCGACCAGCGGGTACAGCAGGAACACGAACTGGGTTCCTCCCCAGGTGGCGGCCGCGATGGCAAGGGACACGCCGGAGAGGATGCCCCACCCCCAGCTCTTCTCCTTCCATGCTCGGAGCAGGAAGTAGATGGACGCGAAGATGAACGGGCCGGAGATCGCCTCCTTCTGGAACCATCCGGCCGATGAACGGTGCAGGACCGCGGGGGAGGCCGCCAGGAAAAACGCGGCGAACAGGCCGGCTTCACGGTTGTAGATCTCCTTCCCGATAAAGTACATGATGACGACCATCAACGCCCCGAAAAATGCAGGGATAATCTGTGTATACATGGCAAACGTCAGCTCCTCCGCACCAAATGAGGTTAGTACCGTATTATATACGGGTTCGATAAGCGAGTAGAGATATGCGGGGATATAGAGGTTCATCACGTTTTCTGCGTATGTGGGGAACATGAACGGGACATACCGGCCCGGATCCAACGGTGGGAGTTCACCGACCCTGACGATGGCCTCAGCCGATCTGGCGGCATAGTATGAGTCCAGTGCCTGCAGGTAGTCCATATTGTCACGCGGGATCAGACGGATCCAGATCGCCAGCAGTGCGACGGGCAGGAGAAGGATTCCGTAGATATGGTCCCGGAGAAGTTGTTCCGGCGGCGTCGTCCGGTAGTATTCGAGACGTTCCTCTGCCCGTTCCTGAAACCGCATACTGGGTGGTTATTTATAGTATCTTTAAATGCTTTTGTTCGCATGGAGTTAGTGTTGGATACGTCATGGATTTTTCCTGGCTTTCACCGGTATACGAGCACTCGTCCCGGATGTACGACATCATATACGATGACTACAAGAAGTTTACGGTCATCCCGATACTTATCTTTCTGTTCGCCGTCGGCGTGATCGGGTTCAGTTACGCGACGACAGGCGCCGCCGTCGATAAAGGGATCGACTTCACCGGCGGTACCTCGATCCAGATCTTTGTGCCGCCCGGCGTAACGGTTGAACAGGTGGAGGACGCCTACCTTGAGGAGGATATCGCCGTCACTGTACGCAGCATGTCATCTGACGAGGACGGACAGTGGATCGTAATCGACTCACAGGAACGGTTCACACAGCCCGAGGTCGAGCAGTTCCTGTCTGAAAACGATATCTCATACGATGGTGAGGTCAGCATCCGCAGCCTCGGTGCCGCAGTCGGGGACGCATTCTTTCAGGAGGCCGTGTTCTGGTCCGGTGTCGCCCTGTTGATCATGAGCCTGGTGATCTTCATCGCGTTCCGTACGATTGTGCCGTCACTGGCCGTGATCTTCGCGGCACTGACCAATATACTGTTTGCACTGGCAGGGATGAACCTGCTCGGGATCGAACTGACACTCGGATCACTGGCCGCGCTGCTGATGCTGCTCGGTTACTCGGTTGACACCGACATCCTGCTGTCCACCCGGGTGCTCCGGCAGCACAAGAAGGATCTGAAGGTGCGCATGAAACAGTCCATCCTGACCGGTTCCACCATGACTGTGGCCGCGATCGTGGCGTTCATCGCACTGTACACCGTATCTACCTCGCCGGTGCTCGACCAGCTCGCGGCAGTTATCATCATCGGGCTGGCAGCGGACATGCCGGTCACATGGCTTGGAAACACGGCAATCCTGCGGTGGTACGTGGAGGAACGACGATGATGCTACAAACATATACTAGTAAATGTCAGATTGGTAGGTGTCTCTTACGATGAACTGGGATGGACTGAAGAAGGACTGGCGCGTGTGGCTGCTGATCATCTCCCTTACGATAGCGCTGGGACTGATATTCAACCTCTCCGAACCATACACGTACGATGAGGACGGGAACCTCCAGCTGAACACGAACCTTGAGCCAGGGATGGATATTCAGGGCGGGGCCCGTATCATCATCGAGCCGGACACGGATGAAGAGGTCACCGATGAGATGATGGAACAGATCATCGACACGCTACGGCAGCGGATCGACGCGTTCGGCCTGGCGGATATGACAATACGGGAGGTGCAGGTCGGTGACAACCGGATGGTCCAGATCGAGCTGGCCGGTGCGGAGACAGATGATATCGCCGAACTGATCGAACGTACAGGCCGTTTCGAGGCCCGCATACCTATCAACGTGGATGGTGAACGATCATTCACCCTTGGAGATGTGAACCACGAGGCAGCCGTGGAGGGTGACCAGGTCACCGTCAACGGAAACACGTACAGTCAGGGAGACGAGTTCACGCTTGACTCCGGCAACCACGATATCGGGATCACGGTAACCAATATTACAGAGAATGAACTCGCCGTCCTGTCAACGCACGCGTTCGCCGGCGAGGACATCATGGCGGTGGATATCAACTCGCGGACATCCGGTGTAAGCCAGGTCGGTGGCGGCTGGGAGTTCGAGTTCCAGGTCCGGGTCAGCCAGCAGTCCGCGGAAAAGGTGCGGGACATCGCTCAGGCCTTCCCGAAAGGCGCCCGAAACCTGCAGGGAGCACAGCTCGAACTGTACCTGGACGGTGAAGAAGTCAGTTCGCTGGGAATTTCAAACGCGTTCCAGGACACACTGATCAACGAACCATTGATCACAGGCGGCGCTGAAACACGGGAAGAAGCGCTTGACGAGATGAACCAGTTGCAGTCCGTGCTCCAGAGCGGTGCATTACCGGTGCCGGTCGAGATCGTGTCCGAGAACCGGATATCTGCAACCCTGGGAGAAGAGTTCCTGCGTGTTGCCGTGATGGCGATCATCTTCGCCATCCTCGCCGTTGCAACCGTCATCTTCATCCGGTATAAGGACCCGAAGATCGCGATCCCGCTGACGCTCACCAGCTTCTCCGAACTCATCCTGATCTTCGGTGTGGCAGCGTGGTGGGGCTGGAACATCGACCTGCCATCGGTCGCCGGTATCATCGCCGCGATCGGTACCGGGGTCGACGACC
>JALDAF010000061.1 GCA_022729315.1 Candidatus Nanohalalkaliarchaeum halalkaliphilum
CGGATAGACAAAGCCTCCGGGAACATGCAGTCACCAGCCATGAACACACACAAACTTATTCCCGCAGCCGGCGCAATCATACTCGTACTCGGCCTGCTCGCAATCCCTGCCGCGTCATCCTCCCACGGATACGGTGACTCGGACACCTCCGTATCCCAGAACGCGGCCAGCAACATCATGCAGGACGCCAACATATTCTCGCCCGGACCGGGAGACGTAACCGTTGACCAGGACGCAACCAGCGCCATCAAACAGGACGCTGACGTCACAGGAAGCGACGCACACGTCGCCCAGGACGCAGCAAGCAACATCGAACAGGACCTGGACGTATTCTCACCAGGTAAAGGAGATGTAAACGTCGCGCAGAACGCGGTCAGCGCGATCACACAGGACGCTGACGTCACCACAAAAGACAAGCCGAAAAAACATGCGCCAAAAGAAAAACACGCCCCTGGCAAAGACAGGGATAGAATGAAGGACAAGCCAAAATACAGGGACAAACCTGCCAAGGACAGGCCGAAACACAAGGACAGGGACAAAGTGAAGGACAAACCGTCCAAGGACAAAGACAAGTACAAGGACAGGCATAAGGACGTGAAGAAACCTGGAGACAGGAAACACCTCCCGGACCGCGGCCTCAAGAAGGGACACGACAGGAACAAGCACGACTACCACTACAGTAATCCGCCGATGCGGCACGGCCACAGCGGCTACTAACCCGGCCCCATCCTCCCATTTCTTTTTTCTTTTTTCAGACATGATACTGCCGGAGGCACTGCAACCGGTAACAGGTCCGCAGAAACCTGTACCGGTACCGGCCAGCGAACAGAACGCAGGTTTCCCAGGTAATAAAAAACGTTGCCTGCCCCCGTTCACCGCATGCAGAAACACATCATCGCACTCCTGATCGGCGCCGGACTTCTCATGGTCCCGGCATCCGCCCACCTGTTCGACGACGACTGGTTCAACACGGCGTCACAGGCCCAGCACAACATCCAACAAAGCCCGATCGGCCAGGGACACGGCGTCTTCAGTGACGACTGGGACCCGTTCCACGCCACGGACTGGCATCCACGCACCGCTCAACACGGCGTGTTCTCCGATGACTGGAGCCCATTCCGCGGCACGCACCCGGCTGACGCCAACCACCACACCTGGAAACACACGGATCGGCACACTGACGCATACACCACGCAACGCCACACACCGCACGGCATCCACCACGACCGCACCTACCACCACGACCACGGCACCGTCCACCACTCGATCAGGACGCACAGCGACAACGGCCACTCTGCGATCCACGTCCAGCAACGGCAGACCATCCGTCGTTAAACAGATAACCTCTCACGACATACTACCGCTGCACGATCCCGTGCCCGTGCACCCCTTCACGGCCTTTCGCACCGGCGCTGGCCCTGATGAACTCGGCGTTCTCCCGGGCCTCCGCCAGGCTGTCGGCACCGCAGTAACTGATCCCGGACCGCATCCCGGCCACCAGCTCGCGCACAACCGGTTGCACGGAGCCCTTGTACGGCGTCAGTCCTTCAACACCTTCCGCCGCATAATCATCGTTCTCCTTGTCGGTCCGTTCCTGCCGCGCCTCGTTCGACGCCATCCCACGACTCTTCTTGTACCGTTCACCGTCACGCTCAACGACCTCGCCGGGCGCCTCATCCGTTCCCATCAACAGGCCGCCCACCATCACCGTATCGGCACCGGCCACCAGTGCCTTCACCATCTCACCGCTGGAACGGATGCCGCCGTCCGCGATACTGCAGATACCGTGCTCGGCCGCGGCCTCGGAACACTCCATCACCGCCGTCATCTGCGGTACACCCGCACCGGTCACCCGCCGCGTCGTACAGTGGCTTCCCGGTCCGATACCGACCTTCACACAGTCCGCACCGGCCGCAGCAAAGTCTTCCACGGCATGCGCGGTGGCCACGTTCCCCGCCACCAGCTCGATATCGCCGATCTCCCGGCGCAACGTCCTGACCGCGTCCAGACACGGCTCCAGATGACCGTGCGCGATATCGACCACGATCACGCTGGCACCGGCATCCATCAGCGCCGCGGCCCGGTCCACGAAGTCCTCGTTGATCCCGACGGTCCCGGCCACACGCTCACCGTGCTCTACAACCTGCCGGACCTCCGAAGCCTGCTCTTCCACGGTGAGAAACCGGTGGATCACACCAAGCGCCCCTTCCCGGGACAGCGCGACCGCCATCTCGGCCTCGGTCACGGTGTCCATCGGCGCACCAAGGATCGGTACATCCAGTTCAACGTTTGGCGTCAGTTTCGACGAGGTTTCCACGCTCCCCAGGTCTTCAACCGGGGACCGCTGCGGCACAAGCCACACATCATCATAGCTTAATCCTTCCCGAATGCGTTGCATCACGATGCTCCGGGGAGAAATATCGAATTGAAATGTTCCCTTAGAAATGTATTCGCCGCACGGTTTAAATCAGTTACCATCACGCAAGGCATCTGGAACCACCACCATCTTTGTTCGATGTTTAAAAAGTATGGGGTGGGAGTATAGTGTTATGATTATCACGTACGGCGCAGACCTCCGCCTCCACCTTCCCCTTGACAACGGGGATATGGACGACGAGGACGCGGTCCTGGACGCGGTGGAGAACGACCTGTACCGCCCGAAGGAGGACGGCGAGGAGGTCTGGAACCGGACCGGCAACGGCCGCTATGTCGAACTGTACGACAACAAGGCCGCGTTCAACGACGACACCCGGGCACCCCGCATGGAGGAATGGTCCCGGAAGCTCACACCGGAAGCGCTGTACGGCGACGTACTTGACGACGCCGGTGCACACCTCGTTCCCACGCTGCTGATCATCGATGACGACGCACTCACGGACTACGTCAATCCGAAGGAGACGGTGAGCGGAGATGACTACACGCTGTTCAAGGGTCACGCACCGTACAGCTTCAAAACCAAATACGATGCGGACGCGCTCGGATCGGGCGCTGTCGAGGACTTCGCCGAGAACTGCGCGGCACTGGACAGGACCGGTATGGATATCGAAGACTCGGACATTGTGATTGAGAACATGGTCTCGGACGGCAGCCGCACATACCTCCCGCTGCACCGGTCCTACACAGGATACAGCGACCCCGATCCTGTCAATGATCACAGCGAGATGCGGGAAGCGGGACTGGCGTTCATCGACGGCAGTGACCGCCGACGGTTCGAACAGCGGTACAACGAGGCCCGCAGCACCACGATATAATCTATATAACTGCTTCTCCCTATTTCAGGGACATGAACAGCCAGGTATCGGACGGTTTCGGTGAAGGTATCGGCCGGGCGATCGGCGAGGGATTCGCACAGGGTCTCGGCGAAGGCATCGGTGCAGCATTCGCCATCATCCTCCTGTTCGGACTCATCATCCTGACCGGTATCGTGCTCACGTTCCTGATCGGTATCAAGAAACGCCCACGCACAACCGTCCTCGCATACGGACTGGGACTGATCGGACACCTCCTCGGCTCCATACTCGAGATCCAGTCCCTTGCATTGCTCGGCGTTCTCACCGGTGCCGCGATCGGCTACTTCCTGTTTAACGATACACCATTCGAACGCCTCCAGGGCCGAACCTACACGCTGTTCATCCGGTTCGCCAGCGCCGCCACACTCCTCATCACCCTCGCCATCACAGCACAGATCTTCGGAACCATCGGTGGCCGCGCGATCATCTTTCTCCCGTTCCTCCCGCTATCGCTCATCCCCGCAGTCTACGGCCTCGCACCACGCACCTATCTGCAGAACCGTGACTGACCAGACCGTTATTTCTGTGACATCAGATCGGACAACCCGATTGTAAAAATAAGTTAATGAAATGTAAATTTATGTTTCAATACCATTATATTTAAATAAATTCAGGGGTGTTGGTGTCGTATAAGACCATGCCCGGTGATCCCAACACTGAAGACGTGAATACTGCCCCTGCAACGAGCCCGGGCCAGACACGGTTATCGGGACTGCTGTTCAACCACAAGCGGTACAATATCCTTGCGTACCTGTTGACGTATGCGGATGAACAGTTGACGATCGGCGAGATCATTGATGATGTTGACGTTTCCCGGCCGCATGTGACCAACTTCGTCAACGATCTCCGGGATCTGGGACTGGTGGAGAAACAGAAGAAGGGGAATCTTTACCTGATCACGGTCAACGAGGACTCGCCGTATATCGGACCGTTACGAACGTTACTGGCGATCGATGCAGAACCACTTCGCCTGGCAGCCATCGATTTCACTGACAAGATGCTCCAAACGTATGGCGATTCCATCAAGGCAGTTTACCTGTTTGGATCCGTTGCCCGCGGCACTCCACGCATCGACTCCGATATCGATATTCTCCTGATCCACGACAAACTACCTGAACGCACAACGTCACAGATAGAGGGCATGGCCAACCAGTACGGAGATAAACACGGTGTCACCTTCTCACTTACCTGGTACAGACTGGACGAATGGAGACGCGACCAGGATCACGGCATCGCATTCGTCGAACGCATCAAACAGGACGCAGAACAGCTTGCAGGAGAAGACCTCACATGAAACGTGACATCAAGATAGCACTGAACGACATGGAGGACCTGCTGACACTGGCAGACTGGGCAGAACAATCCGGAGAAATTCAGAACAGGACGGTCGCCTCCCTATACATCCGCGCCATGATCCGCGGCAATGACGCTCTCTGCCTCACCTACCTGCGTGAACGACCCGGCCGCCACGACACCGCAACCACCTTTTTTCAGCGCCTGTACGAGGAAAACCATATCCCGGACACCCTGTCCAGATACCGCACGACCATGAGCAACGTATTACAGCAGAAAGCAGACATGCAGTACAAATCGGTTGAACTCTCAACCAGCGACCTGAACAGGCTGAAGAAACGTGTCACACGATTCATCGACAATGCGGTTCGGAAACACACCTGAGACCGGTCATCCCACTTCTTGAGAAGGATCACTCCCGGATGATGTGCGCCGAGATCAACACGGAACTCACACCCCCCATGAACAGGACAACCCAGTACGTC
>JALDAF010000059.1 GCA_022729315.1 Candidatus Nanohalalkaliarchaeum halalkaliphilum
ACGATGAGGCCGACGCCGGCGAATACCAGCCACTCTGACTGCATACGAGTAGTGTGGTGCGCTACCTTCTTAACTCTTGATGGAGGTACAACACACGTGATGAGTGCAACGATTGCAAAGACTGTTGCCGGAGTGTACTTGTTTGAGGATGGCGACTGCATCGAAGCTGACCGGTTCGGCGGGGACGCAGCAGATATAGCGGAGCATCTTACAGGGACCCATCCGCTGGAGGAACAGTTCGCTGATGCGGAGAGAACGGTGCTCCCTGCCGATGAGATCGCAGACCGTACAAACATGTCTGTCGAGGACGTGTACCGGCTTCAGCGCGAAGTTGCCCAGTACGTTACGACAGAGAAGATCCGGGCGGCTGGAAGCCGGGACCAGTTATTGGTGCAGGCGGTCCGGGCGCTGGACGACCTGAACGAGATGAATAATGACAAAAGCGAACGACTGCGACCATGGTTTGCGCTTCATTTCCCAGAACTTGAGGAAGAAATAACGGATAACGAGGAACTGGCACGGATCGTGTCGGACACCGCGGACCGAGACAAACTAAGGGAGTACGCGGACCTGGCGGACCGTAGCACGGGAATCCCGATAGATGAGACGGATGCACACGTTCTGCAGCTGTTCGCAACACATCTCAACAATGCGTACCGGATGCGGGATGATATCGAGCAGTACGTGGAGAACATGGCGCACGAGGTCGCACCCAACCTGAACGCGCTTCTCGGTGGGTTGCTTGCAGCCCGCATCGTTTCACTGGCAGGGTCACTGGAGAAACTGGCGAAGATGCCGGCCTCCACCATCCAGGTCTTGGGAGCGGAGAAGGCTATGTTCCGACACATGCGGGGTGAAGGCGCTGCACCGAAACACGGTGCATTGTTCATGCATCCGTTCGTCCAGCAGGTTTCTGCTGATAACCAGGGGGAGATGGCGCGTGCACTGGCGAACAAGGCGGCGATCGCTGCACGACTTGATCAATACGGCGGCGAGTTCAAGGGCGGATCGCTGCACGGAGAGGTCGAGGAACGCTTCAACGAACTACAGTCCTGACTCTAAGAACGCAACGGTTGGACCGGCTAATCATCCCGGTACGGGGGCCTGCCACGTGTCGGTAACGGCGGTATGCTCGTGGTTGCTGGACAGGAGCATGTCTTCTAAAGAGTTCTCCGCGCCCGCAAGCTCACGGGAAATATGCCGTTTGCGGTGCAGGTGGATACCAGCAAACGCACTTGCCAGACCGGTGATAAGTGATCCTGCACCGATCACCGTGTACAGTACAATGGTTTCAGCACCGATCATTGTACTATAGTATTGTCGCTCCCCATATAAAAACCTTTCGTTATTTTAACTACTTTGCAGTAATAAAAGGAGAATGGTGCATGCGTTTTATAATGTTGAACACGTCTGGTTGTGCAGAGGTACTGTATATGGAGGAACGCTTTCCAGGGGTTTATAAGGAGAACGAATCGTTCTATACGGAGAACCTGGTTCCAGGAAGTGCTGTCTATGGTGAACCGCTTCTACGATCCGGTGGTTCGGAGTACCGTCGCTGGGATTATAACCGGTCCAAGGCGGCAGCAGCATTGAAAAAGGGCGTTACCAGGTTCCCGGTGGCACGTGACGGTGCTGTGCTCTACCTGGGGGCATCAACCGGGACTACCGTCTCCCATATCTCGGATATCGTGAACGAAGGGATAGTGTATGCGGTGGAGTATGCGCCGAAGGTTGCACGGGGCCTGGTATCGCTGGCGGATACCCGTGAAAATATCGCGCCGATTCTTGGTGATGCCCGGAAACCGGCAGCGTATGCGTCCCTGTGCAGTACCGTCGACGTGATCTACCAGGATGTTGCGCAGAAGGGCCAGATACGGATCCTGAAGGAGAACGCGGACCTGTTTCTCCGGCCTGCCGGACACGCGATGATAGCGATCAAGGCACAGTCCATCTCAAGCACCGAACCGGCCGAAACCGTGTTCGAACAGGCGAAGGATCAGTTGCGGGAAGACTTCAAGATTTTGGCCGGGAAGAAACTGGCGCCGTTCCACACGGACCACCTGTACCTGGTGCTAAAGTACTCCAGCTGATCCGGTTTGATCACGTAATGTGAAGTTACGGCAAACGTGTAACATATTTAATGATTGGTGCCTGGTGTAGTACAATCCTTGGGGAGGAAGGTAAGATGAGTACAGATGTGCGATCTGTTCAGGGGGACTACAGTGTGCGGTTCGATGAAGCCACGATCGATGGATTTCTGGAAGATCTGGGTGACCGGGCGGGAGCAACTGCGATCGTATTCCGGTACGCGGAACTCTGTGATTATACGTGGAACGATCCTGGTTACGATCCACAGGGGAAAGGGTTTCTACCAGAACAGGTTCGATCGAAACGGATCGCAGGCGGCACCCACATGAGTGCAAATCAGATCGGACAGGCCATGGAGAACCTTGATACCGGCCTGTATGAAGACTCTGATCTGAAGGGAAACTATACGGGTTCGACAGGTTGGCGGATGAAACTGATCATGGACTCCTATCCTGGGCCTGCCGAACTTCGGAGACGGATAGAAGACGATGATAGAAACGATGCTGACTCCGTTGAGGACTATCTGATGGATGACGAGGAAGTCGTGAAGCGGCTGGAAGCGGAACCTGAAGACGACTACGAATTGATGAGCACCACACCGTGGTGGATGAAAGGAAATTTACTTGATTCTGCTCCGGAACCGTAGGCGTTCCACCAGTTTCTTATGCCACTGAATAATCGTTTAGTTTCCCTCCGTCCTTATTTTTTAATCTTGGATCTCATGTTAGTACGGGGGAGTGGTATGAGTTCGTATGGGTCTGTTGAAGAGATGGCTGATCGTATACGGGAGGATGTCGGCGGGAAAAGCGGTGAATACGCTGCCGAGATCGTCCAGTACGTGATGGACGATGATGCATCCTACATCGGCAGACTCTGTGAGGTTTCTGACACGTATTCTGCGAAACAGCTTGTCCATGGACTGCGGGCACTTCCTGATGTACTGGAGGAGGACGGTATAGAGGATATCGATGATCTCCAGCACGCACGGTCGCGGGCAAAGACGTGGAAGTTTCATCGGATCCGTGAAGCGCTCGAAGGCGAAATCGGGGCGTCCGATGAATCATACGCGACGGCGTGAATACCGGTTCAGAGCTGGTCCAGCAGGTTCTTCTTGAACTCGTCCAGTCGGTCTGCGGGGAGGCTTGCACCTGCTGCGCGACGGTGGCCGCCTGCCTCGCCGTCGATACCCTGCGGTAACGCGTTCTGCATGAGTTCTCCGAGGTCAAGGCGGCCGGACTGGCAGCGTGCCGATATGTTGGCCTGGCCATCCTGCACGTTGATGATGAGATGGGCCCAGTCCTCGCTGTCCAGCGATGTACGGGTTGCGATGGACGAGTTGATGTGGAACTCGGACTCGAACTGGAAGAACAGTACCTTTTTATCTTCGTGCGTCTCCTTGAGATTATCATAGTTCTCCACGACCCGTTCGATCTCATCGTACATGTCCTGGTAGTAGCCATACAGCTCCTGGTACTCCTCCCGTGCTTCAAGGTATTTCAACGTCTCCGAGTGGAAAAGGGCATCATGCGCCAGTTCAGCACAGCGATCAGTGTCCTTGTACGGCTTGATGTTCATCACGGAAGAATACTTGCCGTACCGGCAGTTCTTCGCCAGCGTGTGCTGCGTCAGTGTATCAGGGAAGTACGTCGGGTACTTCTCCCGAAGCCGTTCAAACAGGTCCTCGTGGCCTTCCACCGCAAAATCCTGGATGATACCGAGTCCAGCGATCCAGTCCAGGTCAAGATCGTACTCCTTCGAAATGTCGTTACACAGCTTGCTGGCCGGGACATATGCTTCCGGATCATCCTGCCGCGGATTCACGAACACCGCATTCTCCGGCACCTCGGAAAAGTTGTGGTGGTCGATGATCGCGATGTCTACTCCAAGCTCGTTCAGTTCGCTGATGCGTTCCGGTGGCGCGTTCATATCCAGTATCAGGAGGTGCGTGTATCCTTCCTCCTTGATGAGATGTTCCGCACGGTCTCCAATGGAGTGGATACGCCCCTCCGGTGTTATAACACGGTCAGCGGGTCTACCCCTGATGGTTTCCAGGATTTCCGAGGTGATGGCCGATGCGGCACTGCCGTCCATATCCCAGTGGTGAACGATCAGTACCGTGTCGTCCGCAGAAATGTCTTCTAGATAGCGGAGAATCTCCGCATACTGCTGCATATGTTGAGTCATAACCTATACTCGACACCAGATATTAAAAACGTGTATGGTCTGGTGGGGGAAGGATCATTGCTCGGTCACGTCCCCCACGAGATCGTTCTCATCGATGATGAAACGCGGATCCAGTCCGATCATCCGGTTCTCGGACCCGGCACCGCCGAACACCTTTCCGTGGTTGAGAACGTGTTCGTCGATGATCTTCGGCAGGTCTGTGCCGACCGGTGGTACGCCGCCGACCGCGTACCCGGTCTCCGCCTCCACCTCGTCAGGAGATGCGAAACGGGCATCGTCTGCAGCCAGCAGTTCCACCAGTTTGTCCTCGTCCACGCGGTCCGGACCACGCACCACAACGACGAACGCTTCACCGTCCACGTAGAACACCAGGCTCTTGATGATCTGGTCCGCTGTCACCTGCAGGACCCGGGCTGCATCCTCCGCGCTTTTCGTGGACTGTGTGGTTTCGATAAACTCGGCTTCGATCCCGTTCCGTTCACAGTAGTGTTCAAGCATAGAATCTTACCTCCCTGTACAATACTCTACGGTCTGACCGTAATTAAAGATTTATATGTCAAAACAGTTCCCATGCACGTTCCAGTTCTGGAAACAGCAGGACTTTTCCATCCGTACTGTCCTATGTGGCCGTTGAGAACCCGAATTTAGCACGGTACTCTTCAAACTGTGCGCTGCCCGTGTGGTCGCCGTCAACCCGCCCCGTTTTCAAGACTTCTGCGTTCACCTGGTCCAGGATCTCGGTACGCCACTCCTCGATCAATGAGGCATGTCCTGTCAGGTGCAGGGAGATGGTATCCTGTACGTCGAGTCCGGCTTCTTTCCGTTCCTCCTGGATGTTTCTGATGAGTTCGCGGATGAAGGCTTCTTCTTCCAGGTCCTCCGTCATCTTCGTATCAAGGAACAGTTCTCCGCCCATGAAGTTCCGGCCGGTCACTGTCCCGACCGCAGTCTTCTGCAGCTGGACATCGTCTTCCCGGATCTGGTAGTCATCCAGCCAGATCTCGCCCATGTCATGGAGCTGATCGATCTGGTCCTGGTTCATCTCCTCGATATAGTTCGCAACCTCGTCCGCATCCTCACCGAACCGTGGACCGATCTCCGCGTAGTTCGGTTTTGCGATAAACCGTGTTTCCACGTCCCCGAACTCTATCTGTTTCACGTTTGCCCTGTCCTTGACGATATGTTTGAGCCGCTCCACCGCACCTTCCACGTCAGCCGTCACCGAAAGCACTAATTTCTTCAGCGGCCACCGAAGATTGATATTTTCCTCCTGTCGGAGTGAACTGGCGGTTTCCACGAGCTCCCGGATGACTGCCATGTCCTCTTCAAGCTGGTCGTCGATCCAGTCGATATCTTCGTCCGGGAACCGTTCCATATGCACTGACTCCTGCTCAGCGAACAGGTCCTGGTACACCTGCTCCGTGATGTGCGGGGTGATCGGTGCCACGGCCAGCGTCACGTTATACAGGCAGTTCTGCAGCGTCCACAGCGCCGCCGGGTCACCGTCCTTGACACGGTCACGCACCAGTTTCACGTACCACCGTGACAGGTCATCAAGCACGAACTCCTAGAACTCCCGGCAGAACTCGTGGAAATGACAGGATTCGTAATATGCGTCCGCACCGTTCAGGAAGTTGTGCAGCCGGGACAGGATCCATTCATCCTCCGGCTCCAGATGCTTCCGCTTCGGCTGATCGATCACGTCACTGGTATCAGTATAGCTGTGCAGGAACTGCGCCGTGTTCCAGTATACGTTCAACAGTCGCCGGGTCTCCGTCTTCATCTCGTCCAGGTCCACCTTCGCGTTCTCCCACTGCGCCGAATTTTCCAGGATCCAGAACCGTGGCACGTCCGCCCCCAGTTCATCCATCACGTCCTGCGGATCCACCACGTTCCCCAGCGACTTGCTCATCTTCTTCCCGTGCTCATCCAGCACAAACGCCTGCAAACACACCTGTTCGTACGGTGACTCATCGAACATGGTCACACCGCAGAACATCAGGCTGTAGAACCATCCCCGGATCTGGTCGCTTCCCTCCACGATGAAATCCATCGGATGCATCGATTCGAACGGCTCCTCCTCGAACGGATAATGCAGGCTTGCGAACGGCGCGCACCCCGAGTCCATCCACACATCGATATTGTCCACGACACGCTCCATGATGTCACCGCACTCCTCACACTCCCAGTTCAACCGATCCACCACGTGCTTGTGCGGATCGAAATCCTTCTCCAAACTCGAAGACTCCTCCGTCGTCTTCTGCGATCCGCTGGACTCGTGGAGTCCAGGGAGTTCACCGACCTTCTCCTCCAGCTCTGCGAAGCTGCCGAGCACGACACGGTTATCACAGCCCTGGCACTCCCAGACAGGCAACGGGATACCCCAGTAGTTCTGCCGGGAGATGCACCAGTCATGAGCACCTTCAAGCCAGTTGTGGAACCGCTTACTGCCTGCGCTTTCAGGACACCACTCCACGTCCCGGTTCTCCTCGATCATCGTGTCCTTGACCGGCGTGATGTCCAG
>JALDAF010000072.1 GCA_022729315.1 Candidatus Nanohalalkaliarchaeum halalkaliphilum
ATATTTTCCGGGGAGACGACTAAGCACCGTCTCCGACCCGTCGTTTCCTTTCTGTCCTACGTGTAGTTGTCGTGGTAGATGTCCAGCAGGTTTTTGAACACGCCGAAGATAGTGGGATGATGATGACTACTTCGTTGATGCCGGCTCTTTTTCGAGGAGAAACTGTGGAGCACAGTTAGCTGGTTGTTGGTCGCAGGACGTAATTGAGTTCACCGCCAGCGATCCATCCTCCGAACGGGGCCCGTTTCTGGATGTGCTGTGATAGTTCACCGTGATGCGGTGCGAACTCCGTCTCGTCAAGTGCGTCCAGTTCATGCCACTGGAACTGGCCTTCCCGGTGGTTGTACTGTTCAGGGGTGTCATCTGTTCGGGCATGGTAATGGTGAATTTGCCATGCATCATCCGTGCTGTCCTCATGGACGCGGACGAACCCGATATGTTGCACGTCATAAATGTCTATGCCTGCCTCCTCCTGGACCTCACGCTTAAGATTATCGTAGGCAGCTGTCTTGATCCGTGCGATCTGTGAATGTGCAGGATTATCATACTCCATACCGGTATCGTCCGGAATCCCTTCAAAATCTTCTTCATCCAGTTTTCCGCCTGGCCCCATGTAGCGGCCGGCACCGTATTTTCCTTCCGATCGCTCCATGAGAAGATACGTGTCCTGGAGTGCATCGTCTGGACCATCGTATTCGATCCATCCAACGGTCGCCAGTTTCAACGGTGTATCCCTTGATGCTCTCTCCAGGTACGCCGCATCGTCCTCAAACCGTACCGTGAATGGATCCCTGACCATACATCGGGGATAGAATGTAACAGTTAAAAATATCTTGAATCGTCAGTTCTTCCGGTTGTTAGTGGCACTCACTGCTTCGATCGTCCCGCTCGCCACCTGCTTCACGGTATCCCGGTCCAGGTTGACCGGGAGCAGGAACCGGATGGCCGGGTTGATCTCCGGATGGCCGCACCCCATCGTCCAGATATCGTGCTCCGCATATAACCGTTCTAACACCCGGTCACGTACTGATACGTCCGTGAACTCGATCGCCTGCATCAGGCCCTTTCCACGCACATCCGCAACGATATCATGTTTATCCAGGTCCTCCCAGGCATCTGCAAGGTAGCTGCCCTGTTCGCGGGCGTGTTCCAGGTAGTCGTTCTCTCGGATGATCTCGATCGTTTTAAGGGCGGCGTAACACTCCTTCGGGTTGCCGCCGAATGTGCTGGAATGTTTCCCGGACTCATCTGTTGCAAACTCATCCTTGATCAGTGACGCACCGAACGGTGTGACACCACCGGAGAATGCTTTCGCCACCGAGATCGGTCTCGGCTACCACAACCTGCCCAGTATCAGTGCCGAGGTCCACCTGCCGTTCGGCGGCGTGAAACGCAGTGGCTCCGGTATACCGGCTGGAAAGGATATCCTCCAGGCTGTTACCCATCGGACCGCGTGGACCGTGAACCACGATGAGGAGATCAAGATGGCGCAGGGATTGAGCGCTGATATTTTCCGGGGAGACGACTAAGCACCGTCTCCGACCCTTCGTTTCCTTTCTGTCCTACGTGTAGTTGTCCTGGTAGATGTCCAGCAGGTTTTTGAACACGCCGAAGAGCAGTGGGCCGATGAAGATACCGATCGCGCCGAAAAGCAGGACGCCACCGAGGATTCCAACCAGGATGAATACTTCGTGGATGCCAGCATCTTTTTCCACGAGGAACGGTCTGGCAACGTTGTCCGTGATGCTGACGATGAGCAACGTGTACAGGAGCAGTGCAAGGGCTGCCACGATGTTTCCGGTCAGGATCAGGTAGATGGATGCCGGGATCATTACAAGCGATGTCCCGATAAGTGGGATGAACGCGAGGAGTATCATGACCGCGGTCCAGAAGGCAACATTCGGGATTCCGACGATGAACAACCCGATACCGGCGATCACACCCTGGAGGACGGCCACCAGCACGTGCCCCTTGATAAGTGCACGTGTCGTTCTGCCGATACGTTCGTATAGCAGTTCCTGTGCGTCATGTTCCATCACGTCAAAGTTCTTGGTCCACTGAACGAACCGTTTCCCATCCTTCAACACGTAGAACTGGACGAACAGCATCAACACCGTACCGATCGCCACATTGGCGGCGAACCGCACGATCCGTGATGCCCGGGCCGCGACGTACGCGGCAACGGTCTGCACCAGTGAAGCGATCCGTTCACGGATATCGATCTCCTCTCCAAGCAGGTTCTCAAGGTAGAGTTCCAGCTCCTCCAATGCAGGGAGATCCTCTCCTTCAACCGTGTCCATCAACGTCCGGGCATCCTCTGCCACGAACCCCATCGTGATCACGATGGGTAGGACCGCGGCAACAACCGTAAACACCACAAGCAGTCCGGCAGCGGCCTGCGATGGCATCCGCCTGTTCAACCGTTCATACACGGGATGAAGCAGAAACCCGAGAAGTATCGCGGTCAGGATGTATCCCATGAACGGTGCCAGCATCAGTGCACACAGGACTGCCACGATCCCGATCAGGCTGAGGAGGCTTATCCGGTACCGGTCCATACACCACGCAATAGACAGTGATAATTCATAAAGTATGGCGTTAATCGCGGAATAAACGACTTGCTAGACTGGATCTGGTTCAGGTGGACTTTGCCAGTACCCAGAGATGTTCTCCGTCCCCCCGGTCGTCCGGGATGCGGGCCGTACGTAATATATCAAACCCTGCGTCCAGTATCAACGCTTTGTTGGTTTCGGCATCGTAGAAGCTCCATTCCATCTCTGTACCGTAAAACTCGTGACTCATCCACTCCACATCTTCCGTCCCCATCGTGATCAGCATCGGCGCATCTGCGGTGAGAAGACTGTGGAACCGTGACAGCGTCTCGGCGTGTTCATCACGCGGGAGATGGAAAAGGGCAAACATGCACAGTAATCCGTCAAACGTTCTGTCTGTTGAGAAATCGGAGAATTCATCCTGCACGAACCGTGCTTCCGGAACGTTTTCACGAGCTGCTTCAATATTGGTTTCTGCCACGTCAACACCGGTTACAGTATAGCCGTGATCCACCAGGAACCGGTCGTAGGGTATGCCGCTTCCGCATCCCATGTCCAGGACATGGCCGTTCGCTGGAAGTTCATCGAGGAATGCATCCAGCAGACTACGTTCATCTGGCCGGAAATCGATCTCATCTGACTGAGATGATGGAAAGTCTGCTTCCTCGTACCCGTCCCTTACACGCCTCCGCATATCGTCTTCGTTCATGGTTCACATTCAATCCTGCCGATTATCTACAGCGCTGACGGATTCGATCACGGCGCTCGCCACCTGTTTCACCGTATCCTTCTCAACGTTCAGTGGGAGCAGGAACCGGATCGTCGGGTTGATCTGGTTGTGGCCGCAGCCCATCGTCCAGATGTCGTGTTCCTCGTACAGGTGTTCCAGCACCCTGTCCCGGTCCGATGCATCGGAGAATTCGATCCCTCGCATCACACCGATCCCACGCACATCCGCAACGATATCATGTTTATCCAGGTCCTCCCAGGCATCTGCAAGGTAGCTGCCCTGTTCGCGGGCGTGTTCCAGGTAGTCGTTCTCCCGGATGATCTCGATCGTTTTAAGGGCGGCGTAACACTCCTTCGGGTTGCCGCCGAACGTGCTGGAATGTTTCCCGGACTCATCTGTTGCAAACTCATCCTTGATCAGTGACGCACCGAACGGTGTGACACCACCGGAGAATGCTTTCGCCACCGAG
>JALDAF010000043.1 GCA_022729315.1 Candidatus Nanohalalkaliarchaeum halalkaliphilum
GATCGACACCGCGGTCGACAGCTCAACCGGACTCAACACGGTCAGTATCGTGGCCACCGCAAGCTCCGCACCACCGATATTCCCGGGGATCGGCATCCCACTCCCGATGATACGCGTCGCCGACACCGTGAACAGCACAACGAGGAACGGCAGGGACACCCCGATCGCCATCGCACTCGACCACAGCACCGTGATGAACAGCAGCTCACCCAGATGCGCGAACACGCAGGCAGCAACAAGCCGATGCCGGTTCCCGGCCAACACGTCAACGGCCGCATAGAACTCTTCCAACCAATCACGCACATGATCCGGCTCCAGCAACGCATCGACCGTATCCGACCAACCGCCCACATGCTCTCGGATCCACGACGACACATGCACCACCGCATCCGCAACCCGCCCCCGATGATACAGGAGACCGTACAGCAACCCGGACAACGCCAGCCCCATCACAGCAAACGCAACGATCACATACGCCAGCACAGACTCGAACGCGTACCGCCCCAGCACATACACGGCACCCACCACCCCGAACGTGAAGAACGGCAAAAAGTTCAGGAAACTCGCCGCCATCGTCGCCACCAACCCCTTCTCATACGACGTCCCGGTATGCTTCCCGATGATGATCGCCATGATCGGCTGCCCACTCACCGCACCCGCCGGCACGATATACCGTACAAACATCGTGGTCAGGAACAGGTGGAACGTATGCCCCCACGACACCGCAACATCCAGTCCGGAAAACACGTGCCGCCACACCGTCGTCAAACACGCGATCCACCCCGTGACAAACACACCGCCCACCATCAACCAGTACGGATCAGCCGTGATAAACGCCAGCTGCACCTCACGCGACCCACCAACCGCCACCAGCCCGTACAACAGTACCGCACTCACCACCAACCAGGCCCACCGATGCCACCGCATACACCAAACTACACCACCGCCCATATAAACAACTGCCGGTTCCTCATCACCGGCCGAGAATTTTCAGCACCTTCACAAGGCTGAAAACGCCTTGTCCAGGGCTCAAGACTGCGTCTTCTCGCACTGGCACAAGCTGAGAATCAGGTAAAACTGTTTAGCGCCTTGGCCAGGTTCGAAACTCGTAACGTTTCTGGACCTGTCAAGGCTGAAAACGCCTTGTCCAGGTCGAAAATCGGGGATTTTCAGCACCTTCACAAGGCTGAAAACGCCTTGGCCAGGGCTTAAGACTGCGTCTTCTCGCACCGGGCCAAGCCTGGAATCAGGTAAAACAGAATAAACGCCTTGGCCAGGGCTCGAACCTGGGACCACAACGTGTCTGCGATCACAGCCTGCCATGCCAGCAGTCTGCTCAACCATCCTCCCCGTACCGGGAAGCACGGTATAACAGCGTTGCGCTCTACCTACTGAGCTACCAAGGCACACCGTAAACGGGGGACACAACGACCGCCCGTCACAACCAAGAGAACAATCTTGAGCTTTAAAAACTATATCCTCTTCCCCCTGCAGACGCACAACAAGAAAAAAGAAAATAAAGGAAAAAGGTGTCCCATCCCCGTCAAGAACCACCGAAAACGGCGGTCCACGGATCCAGCAGGAAACTACTCCATCTGCTCCTGCATTTCTTCCATATCCTCGGGATCAACCTCGGGCTGTACGGGCTGTGGAGCCTGCGGGTTCTGCAGGTCTTCGGGCTCCATCGGGAAGAGGTACTGGCCATCAAGCGTCGTATACAGCGACGCCTCCTGCTCAACCGTCTCCCCGCTCATCGGGTCCTGCATCGAGGCAACGACATCAACACGGTACAGACCACCGAAATCAGCCTCCGAAACATCGTTCACGGAGACATCGGCCTGCCCCTGCGTCATCACATCAAGGTATTCGATGACATCGTCCTCAACGGTCTCTGCCGCCACAACATTCCCGGTCGGCGTAGACGCGCCCGCATCACCGAGCACGTACCCACCGGCAAACGCCAAACCAGCTGCGGCGACAACCGCAAGCCCAAGAACCTGCATCTGATCCAGGTCGTCAAGCATTGTACACACGACTCTCCCACCGACGTTTAAAACACTTGGCATCCGCTGGAAACCGGTTCCATCCACGCCCTTCACGTGGAAACGCTCACCGCACACGGGCCGCACACCCACCACACCGTATTACGCCGTACTACAACATTCCGAAACGGAGCGCAAACAAAAGTTTCCAAACGTTCAAAACCGTGAACGAAGCGATTAGGACGCTTCGATTCGGAAAATAAGCCTTTATGAACAATAATGGGGTGTGCACCCATTTCAGGGCAATATGGTACTTTTACGAACGCTCAGAGTGCTGTAAACAGTTCCGAGCCACCAGAAACTTTTAATGAGGAAAAGGAGCGCGGAGAACGCTACAATGGTTGCAAATTGAACGTTTGTGTCACAAGGTATATAAAAGGAGGGTCCTCATAGGGGTACAGGACCTTTTCAGGGCCGCTTGGCTCTGGCGGGTCCAACAACATTTTTCACAGGTACAACATACCCAGAATGGGTACCCAGGATCGGGATGTCTGGTCCGATCCAACAAACAACTCCAGGCAAACCAAATCACAATTGGTTGAACCACAATCAAAGGTGAACAACACAAATGAAAGTCAAAAATTCAATCAAGAAGGTCGGAGCTGTTGCAGGTTCCGCACTGATGGTCGGACTATCAGTCGGCGCTGCAGCATCGCTCTCCGACTTCCCAGAACCGTTTGTGGAGGACGGCGAAGTCGCCTCCCAAGTGGTTGTGGGATCAACAGGACAAGTAGCCGACGTTGTTGGTGCAGTTAACGTTGCAGCAGCACTCGGCCAAGCAGCAGTTCAAACAACAGAAGAAGAAGTACCAGGCGTCGCAACAGCTGACGTCGACGGAGCAGAAGACGACACGGACATCCGACAGTCTTGGAACAACTTTGAAGTCGACAAGTCATCCTACTCACAGCTCATCCGTGAGACGGTAGAAGTCGACGGGACCAACCACCGGACACTGGAAACAGTCAGTGTCAATGGAGACGGTCTCCAGACAGCTGTCGACAACCAGTCAGCAGTACTCACCACGATCAGTGACGGAGACATCGAATACGAAGTCTCCTACAACCCTGGATTTGCGGTCGAACAGCCGATCCGAATCCTCGGTGTAGAGTACACTGTCACACAGGTTGAAGCGGACGAACTCCGCCTTGGTTCCAAGGAAGAACACCGGAACCTGGCAGCAGGTGACGAAGTAACCCACGGTCCATGGTCGTTCAACATCATCGACGTCGACCGTGACCAGCCTGCTGTCCGTCTGGATGTCTACGAGGACGGTGAGTTCGACTCCAGTACAACACTGGGACAGGGAGACAACGCTACTTTCGGTGAGGACGACGAGTTCTTCATCGATGTGACCGACATCTGGTTCGGTGAGACACTGGACCAGGTCCACATCGACACGACCTACAGTGACACTGTCGTCGAAGAAGGAGAAGACTCTCCATTCGATGAGGACTGGACCGTTGAAGACATCGACACTGATGGAAACACGGTTCACAGCCTGACACTTTCCAACAAGCTGTCAGCTGTTGAAGACCCATCTGAAGACGAGGACGACAATGAAGTCAGCGCTGTAGTCTCTGGCGAACCGTTCGCCGGACCAGCAGACTACTTCGAAGTCCTCAACCTGGGTCTGACAGCATCAGACCACGAAGACGTCGAATTCGGTGAAGACATGGAAGTCGACTTCACTGACGCAAACCATCAGGAAACCAGTCTCACAGTTAGTGATCTGACTGATGGTGCAACTCTCGATCCAGCAGCGGATGACGAAGGCGTTGTTGGTGTTCCGGACAGTGATGATGCAGAACCGGACCACGTCTACCCAGTTTCGTACGAGATTGACGGTGAAGCAGGAGACTATTCCGTCACAGTCGAGTACCAGGATTGGGAACACACCTTCGAAGGTGTAGATGAAGACGGAGACGAGACCTACGTGGAAGCATCCGGATGGGGCTTCGCAGTTGCTGTAGATGAGGGAGCTATTGACGACGGCAATCTTGACATCGGCGGAACGGATGATGGCACCGATACGGGTGGCTTCGCAGCCGGACATGATTACGTCCACACCAGCTTCGGTGCAGAGATCTCGCACGATGCAGATGCCGGTGACGAAGCTGGCAATGAAGGAGTCGAAGTCGACTATGACGAAGACGACACAGTCACAGTAGTCTACGACGAGACCGATCAGGAAGAGATCGTTGCAGTCGAGTACCATGACGGCAACGACGACGCTGAACTCACCGACACGGATGATGGTGAGGAGACGCTGACAGGATGGGGTTCACACGTCGTTCTTGACGACGAAGAATCCGCCTCCCTCTCACTTGCAGAGGAGCAGCGGTTCGTCCACCAGGCAGTTGGATCTGCAGATGAAGTGACAACTGACGGTGAGACGTACGACGCTGTTGACTGGGATGCGCAGGGACAGCTTCCTGACATGTCCCAGCTTGACACTGAGGTCACGGAGTCCGACCGGGACAACAACCACTTGGTACTGGTTGGTGGTCCGGCAGTCAACACGTTGACTGAGGAGCTCTACGACGCTGGTGACATCGACCTCGACGACGTCGAGGACGAGCAGAGCGGTGCAGTTCTCCAGACAGTTGAGAACGCATTCGCAGACGGTCAGCACGCACTGGTTGTGGCCGGATACGCGGCAGATGACACGCGCAACGCAGCGCTGTACATCGGCCAGTACGGCACACACGCTGACGCACTGGCTGACGCCGGTGACCGGCTGCACCTGACGGAAGGCGACTACCCGACTGAGCAGTAATTTCCTCGGTTTGGAACAGTAGCCTACACGTCAGTTTGAGGGGCCTGTCTTTCCCCCCGTTTTGGGGGATGGACAGTACGGGGTCTAAACGGCCCTCCCCTCTTTCTACTTTTCATTTCCTTCTATTGCTTCTCTCTTCCTTTTCGATGTGTGACGCAGGCTGAGGTGTGAAGAGGAGCCATGTTTTTATGCGTTGATTGTCTATCATGTTGTGTATGGTATCTGATTCGGTGTCGCGGGATGAGTTTCTCCGGTTGAAGGAGGAGTTGCAGCATCTTCGTGAGAATGTTGCATTGCTTTCGGACCCGGAGTTGCTTGAGGAGATTGAGGAGGCACGGAAACGACGACGTGAGGGCGAGGGGGAATCCCTTGAAGATGTGAAAAAGGATGTTCTGGGATGACGTACACAGTTACTATTGATCCGCAGGCGAAGAAGGCATTGCAGAAGCTTGATACGGAGACTGCGGAACGTATTCTTTCAAAGCTGGATGATTTGAAGCAGAAACCGGCGTACTTTGCAAAACCGTTAACAGGGATTGATCTGTGGCGATTGCGTGTAGGAGATTATCGCGTGTTGTTTGATTTATACCGTGAGGATAACGAGATTTACGTTGTCAAGATCGGACACCGGAAAGATATCTACGATCAGTTATAGTGGAACGTGTGCAGGTGACTCATGACTTGTGGTTTGCAGTGGTTGCTGACGAGGCGGAAGACGTGGTTGAGCGGGCAAGACTGTTTCTTTCTGCTGTGAAAGACCTTTGAGATGGATGCGTGACTGGTGCGGTATACGCGCATAGTTTTTTATCCGGGCGTTGCGTGTGTGTAGTTGTATGTGTCGGCAGTTGTGGCGGGGGGTGGTGTTGTGTGTTTTGGTACTGCTTGTTGGTGTGTTGGTGAGTGGGAGTGCTGCTGCGGTGGATCGGACACTGGCGTATGGGGAGGAGGGGGAGGAGCCGCTGTACCTGTATTCTGATTGGGAGGATGGCCCGGATTTCCGGTTGTATGGCTGGTACGGGGTTGACCTGGAGGATGGGGAGACCGTGGTGTCGATCTCGTTGTGGATGGAGTATCTGCGTCCCGGTGTGACGCAGAATGATATCGATGATATTGAGCTGGCGGTGCGGTACCGTCCCGGTGAACGGGTGGCGGAGTGGTCGCTGAGCCCCGCGTTCACCGAGGGTGAGCCGTGGGACTTCACCACGGAGTACGGGCTGGATGAGTTGAACGATCTGTGGGCGCGGATCGAGTACACCGCGGAGAACGCGACCGGGCATGAGAACACGTACGTGGCGGAAGGCTATATCCCGTTCCGGACCGCGGATCTTGAGCAGTCGCTGGACACGTTCCAGAGTAACGCGTCCACCGTGTACCGTGGGCAGGAGATCTACGTGAACGGGTCCACCTCCATCGTTGAAACGGTGAACCTGTCCTGGGAGGATGCGGACTGGGGGAAGGAGATGGCCGTGAGCGGTGGGACGTTCGAAGGGTGGCTGCCGCTGCCGGACGGTGTGGAGCTCGGTGAGCAGGAGCTGCCGCTGACACTGACCACGAACCTGGGGAACGTGTTCGAACGGTCTGTGTCCGTGAACGTGGAGATACCGCCGCCCACCGTGTCCGTGTCCGTTGACGATACCGTGGAGGAGGGGGAGAACCTGTCCCTGTCCGTGGATGCGTCAGCGGATGGTGGGGTGGATCGGATCGAACTCGTGTTCCAGGGAGAGACATACGCCAGTGAGGACGGGGAGTTTGTATTGCCGACCGCCGACCTTGCGCCGGACGGGTACGGGTATACCGTGTCCGTGACCGATGTGCATGGGATGTCCACGACGGTTGAAGACCTTGTTGTCGTGGTGGCCGAGGAGGTATCCGCGGAGAACGGTGACGAGAACGGTGATGTGGATGTGGACAATGGTGCTGATGGGGAAGTCGGGGAAACCACGTCCGTGCTGATCGCGATCGTGGACTCGATCCGTGGGTTCTTTGAACGGTTGATCGTTGGGTAGTGGTTGGAGGTCTGTGCAGGGTTTTTATAGGCTGGATGTGTATGAGATATGTATGAGTAAGCATCGTGAGGCGTTTGACGCGTTTGCTGAGCGGGTGCAGGCGGAGCTGGATATGACTGTTGAAACAGTGCAGAATTGACTGTATTTTGCGTTGTTCAATGCGGCGAAGGCGGCACTTATTACGGTAGGTGAAGAGCCGGGGACGCATCATGGCGTGAAAACTCTTGTCGGGCGGCTGGTGAAAGAAGATATGATTAGCAAAGAGTATGGCCGGTTCTATGCACAGCAGCAGACGTACCGGGAACAGGCGGATTACGAGCCGGAAGTATCGTTTACGCGAGAGGATCTGCGTGACCGGATGGACCTTGCGCACGCATTTTTGGATCAGATGGGTGAGATTGTGGCGCATGCAGCAGACTAGCTGGCATTATGGTGTGGATGAGACGGCAGATGATGTATGCGGGTAGAACACGGGTTCTGTGTCAGTGCTGGTCGAGGAGGGCGTTGCGGTCCACCTTGCCGACATCGGTTTTCGGGATGGCGTCGAGGAACGTGATGTCACGCGGGTACTTGTAGGGGGCGATCTTCGCTTTCGCGTATCCCTGGAGTTCGCCCTTGCCGCGTTCACCCTGCAGGTTGTTGTTCGGGACCACGAATGCGGCGATGCGCTGGCCGCGCGTGTCGTCCGGGATACCGATCACTGCCGCGTCCTCCACGTGTGGGTGTTCAAGTAACGCGTTCTCCACCTCGTTCGCCGACACCTTGTACCCGGAGGTAACGATAAGATTATCTTTCCTGCACTTGAACCTATATTCTCCGGAGTCGTCGCGCGTGAAAATATCTCCCATGAGGAAGTATCCTTCGTGGACGGACTCCTTCTGCGCCTCCGTATTGTTCCAGTACCGTACCCGTATCGGTGCTTTCACAGCCAATTCCCCTTCGGATTTGGCGGTTGCCGATTCCCCTTCGGATTTATCGCTCTCTGGTTCTTCTGAATCTGCTGTTTCCGTGTTGATCAGGGTGACATCCAGGTCTTCCGGTGGTGTGCCGTTGGCGCAGGGGGTCATGTCGCCGTACTGGTAGAGGGCGATGGTCATGAGTTCGCTGCAGCCGTAGTGGTTGTCCAGTGTGAGGCCGAACCGGTTCTTCCACCGGTCGTAGGTGTGCTGTTTCAGTTCTTCGCCGCCGGTCATGCAGATCCGGAGGGTGGACAGGTCGTCTGTGGTGTTGTCCGCCGCGTCCAGTATCTTGTTGTAGCTTGTGGGGACTGCGGAGAGGATGGTGACCGCGTCCTGCTGGATCCGTTCCAGTATGTGCTGTGGGTCCCTGTTATTGGTTATCGATACGGTTGCGTTCCGGCGGAACGGTGTGAGGCAGAACACGAGGTAGCCCATGGCGAAGGATACCGGTGCCGTGCCGCTGATCGTGTCCTCGTTCGTCAAACGGAGTGCTTTCGCCATGATTTCGCCGTCCGCGATCAGTTCCTGGTGGGTCTTGATCGTGCCCTTCGGTTTCCCGGTCGTGCCCGACGTGTACAGCAGGAGGGCGAAGTCGTCCGGTTCGCCGCGTGCCGCAAGGTCGGGGCTGTGATCGTCCAGTGTGGCGGGGAGTGTGACCGTGGTCACCGGGAGGTTGGCGTAGATATCCGTGTTCTCCTCCGTGGTGATGGCCCAGGTCGCGTCCGCGTCCTCCACGATGTACTGTATGTCATCCTCCGTGTTCATCGGGGAGATCGGGACCGGGACCGCGTTCAGTTTCTGTACCGCGTAGTTCGCGATGAAGAATTCCGGGGTGTTCCCGAACTGGAGGAGGACGCGTTCCCCGTCTTCAACGCCGTGTTCCTTCAGCAGGTTGCCGAACCGGTTCACCTGTTCCCGGAGTGCGCCGTACGTCAGTTCGCCGTCATCGTGGATGATGGCCACCTGGTCTGCCGGGGCGTCACCGAACACGTTGTCCGCTGCCACGTTCCGCACGCGGTCGAACACGTCCTGCATGTATTCCGTCATGTAGCGTTCCGTTTCCAGTTCTTCTGGTGGTAGTACGTGTTCCGGGATATGGTCCTGCATGGTACTGTTTGCATGTTACGCGCATTTTTTATATAGCTGTAGGTCGAACGCTATGCTATGGATAGGGCTCTTGCAGCGCGTCTCGGGGTTCTCACGCTGTTCGGTGTTGTGCTGGTGGCGGCCGCGTTCGGTGTCGGTGTGATGCCGGATACGGGGAACGGTACGGACAGTGGGGATGGGGAGGTGCGGTACGTGACCGTGACCTTCGATGACGGGTTTGAAAGCCAGTACCGGGCCGCTGATGCGCTGGAGGACCGGGGGATGCGCGGTGTCTACTTTGTTTCTTCAGGTGTGCTTGACGGTACCTTCGAAGGGTTTCCGACCATGACCGGGGAGCAGGTACGGGAGCTGGAGGTGCGCGGGCACGAGATCGGGGGGCATACCTACAACCATACGAACATCTCCGGGCTGGATGAAAGCGGTGTCCGGAGCGAGATCGAGCAGAACCGGGCTGCACTGGCAGGTATCGGGGTGGAGCCGGTGGCGTTCGCATACCCGTACGGCCAGGGCGTGGAGCACCGTGATGTGGTCGCTGACTACTATCCGTACGCCCGGACCGTGAACTGGGATATCGATACGGTGCCGCCGGAGGAGCCGTATACACTGGGTGGGACCGCGGTGACCATGGATAATCATGAAAGCCTGGAACCGGTGCTGGAGCGGATGGCGCCGGGCGAATGGCTGGTCATCACGCTGCATCATATCGATGATGAGGTGGAGCGGTCCGATGTGGATATCAGCCGGGACACGTATGCGGACATCCTTGACCGGCTGGACCGGCCCGGTATCGCGGTGGTCACGTTCCAGGACATGCAGGAGTTGGAGGGTGAGCGGTAGTGGAGCGGATCCAGTATGTGGACGTGTTCCGGGGTATCGCCATCCTGGTCATGATATTCTTCCATTTCATCCACACGTTCTCCCCGGTCAACGTGTACGCTGATTTCCCGTACTTTATCGAGGATATCGGGGCCGTGCCGTTCATCGATTCGTTCGGCATGTTCATGTTTCCGCCGCCACCGGTCCTGTTCCTGTTCGTGGCCGGCATGTCGTCCTACCTGCTGGTCACGAAACGCCGGTCCCAGGGGGTTGAACCGGTACCGATCGCGAAGAACGTGGCCGTGAAGTACGGCCGGTACGTGCTGATCAGTCTGCCGTTCGCCTGGTTCGTGTTCGACCTGCAGACGTGGCTGGCGTGGGAGGAGGCGTTGCAGGGGATCGGTGTCACCATCATCGTTCTTGCTCTGCTGTACCTCGTCGTGGATCTCACCGTGTTCACGGGGCTGACAGCGATGACCCTGTCAGCGGTGCTGCAGGCGTACCGTGAAACACTGTTCGCGGTGGTGACGGGTGTGGTGCCGGGCACCGGGAACGGGGTGGTGGATGCGGCCGGACTGTTCGTGTGGGATGCCGTGTTCGGCGGTTACTTCTCCGTCACCAACCTGCTGCCGTTCGCGATCGGCGGCCTGCTCATGATCCGGCTGCTGTACGAGTGGGAGCGGCCGCGCCGTGCAGTCCTGCTCGGTGCCGGGCTGATCGTGGTGTCGCTGGTGCTGGTGATGGCTGGCCGGTCACTGCATTTCTACCACCGGGATGTGCCGCTCGCGTTCTTCGGTACCGGGTCCGCGATGCTGATCTACTGTGGTGTGCACTGGCTGTGGAACCAGTACCCGGAGCACCGGGTGTTTGATGTGATGGGTGTGTTCGGCCGGGTGGCGTTCCTCGTCTATATCTGGACGTGGATCCTCGTGATCAAGGTTGCGGAGGTGTCGGGTGTTGCCGGGACGATGGGACATGCCGAGGCATGGATCGCCAGCGGTGTGATCACCGGGCTGACCGTGGCCGCATCGTTACAGTACTACGCGTTCCGGCAGGCGCATGGCCCGTTGATGCTGATGGCGTGGAACCGTGTCCAGGAACACCGGTAACTGGAGACAGGAGAACGTTACTGGAGGTCGGTGTGGTATGTGTCCGAACTGAGCCAGGCCCGCGGGTTCTGCATGTCAGAGATCACAAGTCTGTCAACACCGTGCCGCGTGTCTGCATAGGCCGTGTACCCGTCCAGTTCGTCGTACTGGTCCGGAAGCGGCACATCAGAGAATCCGTCGTGGTCTTCCTCGTCCATCGTAATCACCGTGGTATGTGAACCGGGGGGTTATCGGCTGGCTTCAAGGTCTGCGTATTCTGCGGCGCCGACGTACCGTTCCTCCGGGTCTTCCGGATCGTACATGATGAGTTCGCCCAGCGCCTGGTACGTGATGACCCCGGTGTCGTCGTCCTGCCAGTAGTCGTCGATCACCGCGTCATTGTCCTCCAGTGCAGCACCGATCGAATCGATCTGCACAGCATCGCCCCGGCACGGTTCTGTCATGTAGTTCATCAGGCTCTTCATCTTTCTCAGCCTGTACTCCTCCTCCCGCATACCCACTAGTTCACCTCCACAAATTTTTAATCGTGCGTGGTGTGACTGGAGATGGCAGTTGAAATCGGTCGCGTATCGGAACTGTTATGTACCCTGCCCGGTAGTGTACAGGTACAGGGGTGTCAACGGATGGGAGATGA
>JALDAF010000065.1 GCA_022729315.1 Candidatus Nanohalalkaliarchaeum halalkaliphilum
AGATGCCGGACGAGTTGTTCAGTTCGATGCGGACCAGTACCGGTCGCTCATCGTCCTCGTCCTCGTTCACCGTGATGGTCACCGTATCGATCGAGAGTGCGGAGATGGCGTGGATGTCGTGCGGTCCGCGTGCCCGTCCCTTCTCCATGTCCAGGGCGTCGGCCACCCGCAGGATGCCGGCTTCAAGCGTGAGCGGTTCCGCGGTACGGTGATGGCTCTTGATGGCGTGGAGCACCTCGGACTTGATGATGACCTGCTCCCGTACACCGTACCGGTCCAGGTGGTCCATCACCTCTTCGATGATGTCGTTCGCGAGCACGATGCTGTACGCCGTGTGGTCGTGGCGGTGAACGATATGCCCGATGTCGTGGAACAGTGCAGCCAGCAGGACGACCACCTCCGCGTCCGCCACATCCATATCGTACTCGGCGACGATCCCGGGGTCGCGTTCCCCGTGGAGCAGACGGAGCAAATGCAACGCCTTGTCCGCCACAATCTCCACGTGCTTCTCGCTGTGATCGTTGTATCCTAACCGGTCGACAGCCATAACGTTGGCGGAGTCCCAGTACTGCTGTATCTTCTCCGATCTGTTCACGTAGTCGAGAACCTGTTCAAGCGTGTCGTTCCCGTCCGTATCGATATCCACCATTGTACCACTCGCCCGTAGATGTTGTCAGCCAAGCTTATTGAATCTTTCGCGTTCACCGGTCCTCACGCCAGGAATGCGTGTACTCGAACACGGCACCGTCCTCTTTATGGCGTCCACAGTATGCTTCAACGGCCTCCTCTACCCGTGTCATGTCCCGACCGGCGAGGTCGATCGGGTAGGTGGTGTGCCTGACCAGGACCTGGTACTCCGGATCGATGTCAGCGGCGGCCTCGTGGTCTCCCTGCTCCCGGAGTTCTGCTATCTCCTCCTCGCAGTGACCGCAGTGGTACCAGTCGACCTGTGCGTGCTGTTCCTTCCACTGCCGGTAATCATCTCCATCAACCGTGATATCGTCCAGAAACGCCTCGAAATCGTCCTCACCACCGAACTCGTCGTACGTGCCCATTTTCTGGATATGCTGCTTGATCGTGTCCCGCTCCCAGCCGTTCCCGATCCGTGCAAACCGCGGTGGCTCATATTTCTGTACAACGGTAGAATGCTCCTCCATCCCCTGTTCCCCCACCATCATTCCCTTCATAACTACTTAAACGTAACGCACAACGTTTTCATACGAAAGATATGTTCATTATTTTACTATTATACGACACGTGTGTTGAAACCACATTCATTTAACTGCTGGTGTCGAACGGTGACAGTATGTTTCGGATCGGTGCACACGTCTCGATCAGCGGCGGATATGACAGGGCAGTAAACAGGGTAGAGGAGCTTGGCGGTACCTGCGGCCAGATATTCGTGGGGTCGCCGCGGACCTGGAGCGTCGGTGACGTGACGGACGATGATGTGGGCGCGTTCACGTCCCTGGTCGAGGAGGCCGATATCCGGCCGTGGATCGTGCACGGCACCTACTTGATCAACCTGGGGACGCCGAAGGACGATCTCGGTGTGAAGTCTGTGAACTGTGTGCAGGCCGAGCTGGACGGTGCCGCGAAGCTTGGTATCCCGTACTACACGTTCCATCCTGGTGCACATACCGGTGCCGGTATGGAGCAGGGCATCGAGAACGTGGCGGCCCGTATCTCTGAACTGGACATACCAGAGGATACGATGCTCCTATTGGAGAACACGGCCGGGAAGGGTACGACGATCGGGAGATCGTTCGCGGACCTGGAACGGATCGTGGAGCTCAGCGACTACTCCTGGGACCGTGTCGGCGTCTGCCTGGACACGTGCCACCTGTACGCTGCTGGGTACGATTTCACCACGGAGGACGGGCTCGGATCGATGCTGGAGGAGCTGGACGGGACGGTGGGCGTGGAGAACGTGCACTACCTGCACCTGAACGATTCAAAGCATCCGCTGGGATCGGAGAAGGACGAGCACCAGCACATCGGCGAAGGAGAGATCGGCGAACGCGGGTTCGAACTGTTCATCAACCATGAATCGGTACGGGACAAACCGATGGTGGTGGAAACGCCCACGAACGGAAAAGGATTCGAGTGGAACATCCAGAAAGTGAAGGACCTGGCGAACATCGAAACGGTGAAAGAACTCCGGGACTGACAGATGTTTACTGTTCTCTTCTATTTCTGAACTGTTATGGCGCATATCCCCAGAATATCGACATTTATTTAAGGATCGGTATATTCAGCGGGAGGTACGGGGAGTATTGATGGAAGGGGAGTATGACAGCACTGTTACCGCAGACAATACGGAGAAAACCGGTTCTATCACACGGCGGGACGCGCTGAAGGCGGCGGGGGCAACGGCTGCAGGTGCCGCACTGTCCGGCTGTCTCTTCGGTGAGGACGGAAAGACGCTGGAGGTGAACATCCAGCTCGAGGAAGCGATGCACTGGTTGGGCGAACAGAAACGGGGCGATCCACTTCACGCGGCACGGGTCGCGTCAGCGGTGAACGAGGTGGACGGCCACCTCCCGAAACTGGTTGATGCGTCCGATGAATACACGGATTATGATGTTACCATCTTCGAGGAGCCGGCGAAGCTCAAGTTCGACCAGCTGCCTGCCAGTGTCCCGGGCGGGATCGCGCACGTCCAGCCACCTGCCGTTCTGCGGCTGCTGGAGTGGGACTCACGGATCGGCGAGGATCCGGAGTTCGGCGGCGAATGCAACATGTTGATCGGAGCAACCTACGTCCCGGACCCGGCGGCCGGTATCGCATTACTTGATCCGCGGAGCGCGGTTGACGGGTTGGGAACACGATCATCGTTCACGGGGTACGGCCAGGAGCTGCTTAACCTGGACTGGACCACGCCGGAGGACGTCCCTGCATCTGCACCGATCATGGAGAACGGCGAGCTCACAGCCAACGCAACGGCGTACAATATCGCCATGGCCTCCGCCCACGAACCCGGCCACAACCTCCGGCGGCACCACAACGAGGGCACGCTTACGGTTGACGAAGACGAGGGAACCGCGTACTCCTCCACCATGCTGGGACCGTACATCTTCAGCCCGATGTTCGAGGCGTGGCACCAGGCATGCACACTGGACCAGTATCCCCGGATCGATCCCGAGGAAACCGATGTTCACTGGCGGTACGAGTTCTCGGACTGTGTTGCCCGCCAGTTCGCGCACGATGCGACGCGGGACGCGCAGGAGGACGAGTACCGTGAACACGGCCACGGCAACGCACACGCCGCGGAACGGGCAGCCGGTATCGACCTGTCCACGGCCATGGAGAGGCTCGACGCATCCGAGGATTCCTACATGGACATGGGGACATCTGAGGCCGAGCAGTCGTACGCGGAGTTCGTTGAATCGGTGTACGACGAGGCCAAAAAGCGTGACGACCTGGAGATCATGGACCTGCGCGAACTCGGTGTGTTCGGCGAACAGTTCCTGGCACACGCCAGCGACCTGGAGACAGAATACGTATAACGTGAGAGGAGGGTTACTCCTCTCCACCCCTGTTTCTTCCTCTTTTTTATCGTGGGCGTTTCCACACCCCCACCTTTATGTGCCAGCTCCACGTTCCTGTGATGCGTGGATCTTGACAGTGTACCGCAGGTGACGAAGTACCTTTCCGTCACGTTGATGGTGTTATTCTTCGGGATGAACATGGTGTGGCAGTTCCTCCCCATCTATTTTGAGGAGGTGATTGACAGCGTGTTCATCGTCGGTGTGTTGATCGCGTTACCGCCGTTGATCACGATCCTGCTGGATATCCCGACCGGGAACCTGGTGCAGCGAGCCGGTGAACGGGCCGTGCTGTTCATGGGCGTCATCGGGAACATCATCCCGGCCCTCCTGTATCTGACCGCGCTCCCCGTGTTCCTGGCGCTGGGGAAGGTGAGCGAAGGGATTGCCAAGTCGTGGACGTGGAACGCGGGCTGGAGCCTGTCGTTGAAGTCTGCGAAAGCGGAGAACGAGTCCCTGTCCCTCTCCGTGTTCCTGCTCGGTGTTCACCTGGCCGCGATCATCGGGCCGGTGATCGGCGGCTACCTGATCGCGGGCTACGGCTGGTCGCTTGTACTGACCCTGTGGATCCTGTTCGGACTGCTGTCACTCCCCCTGTACTACTCGTACATCGGCATCCAGCGCGACCAGAGCCTTGTATCCTCCGCGGAGGAGCTGTTTCACCGGAAAACGTATGAAAACGATTTCCGTCATCTGCGGGAGAACTGGGACAGCATCAAGCTGCCGCTCCTCCTCATCTTCCTGTACTCGATCGTGTTCTCCTTTTTCTGGCTGGCCGTACCGTTGATGCTGGACCGGCTTGGTGCCGAATTCATCCTGATGGGTTTCATCTTCGGACTGGCCGCGCTCCCCGCTGCATTCCAGTTCATTCTCGCGGACTGGGCGGACCGGTTCGGTAAACTGAACACGGTCATCGTTTGCAGCCTTGCATTGATACCGGTCGTGTTCCTCATGGGGGTGACGGGAAGCATCCTGCTCATCGGTGCACTGTTCCTGCTCGCCCGCGTCCTGACCGCCGGCATCCAGCCCTGTACCCACGCACTGTTCGACCATAACGCGCCGGAGGAGGTGGATAGCGAA
>JALDAF010000023.1 GCA_022729315.1 Candidatus Nanohalalkaliarchaeum halalkaliphilum
ATGGGAGGTGAAGATTTATTAGTCGTTGCGTAGAACCCTTGGAGAACAGGGAATGTTGTTATGCGGTGCAGAGGTCCTGCATCCTGTCCGGGAGCTCGCTCAGGGTGTTGATCTGTGCATCGACCAGTTTCTGCATCTGCGGGTTGTCCGGGAGTTCCCCGTCCTGCAGGAGGAGCACGGTTTTGAATCCGGCACGTTTCGCTGGGAGGATGTCCCGTCGCAGGTCGTGACTGACAAGTATACAGGTGTCTGCGCCGACCGCGTCTTTTGCAGCGGTGAATATCTCCGCGTTCGGTTTGGACAGCCCGAGCTCTGAGGAGATGAGTGTGGCGGACAGATCGTCAACGAGTCCGGCGTTCTCGAGTTTCATCCGTTGTAGGCGGCTGGTGCCGTTCGTCAGTATGCCGACCGGATACGTGTCCGCGAGCTGCTGTACGGTGGGTGCTGCGTCCGATCTGAACGTGGTGTGCTCCGATTCCTGTTCTTCCCATGCCGCTGCGAACGCGTCGGATGTTCCAACATCATCGATATTCCGTTCATCCATCAGATCCAGGATCGCCTGGCGGCGGGGGAACGCCCACCCGTTCTGAAAGTAGTGGAAGAACCGGTCCGTGTACTCGTCATAGTTGCCCTGGAGTGCCGTGAGGCCTGAGTCCTGTACTGCTTCACTGTAAATCTTCTGGTAGTCAACGGTATTCTCTGTCAGTGTCCCATCCAGGTTGAAGAATACTGCGCATGACGTGGTCATACCTCTCCTTTTGAACGGAACTAATTAAAAGATATGTCTGGCCGCATCCGTATCAGGATGGATTCCCGGTTACGGGGTTAACAGATAGTGTGGCCGCCGGTGGCTCCAGCGATGTCTACATCACATTCTTCGATACCCAGTTCTTCGAATGAGGTGGACGGTGATTCTGCGCCGCTTCCCTCGTTCACGTTCTGCTGTGAGGACAGTCCGCGGACCGTGGTACGGCTGCCGGTGGTGTGGATGTTTCGGCCCTCCCAGCTCACTGTACCGGATTCGATATCGACCGCGGCGGAACTGGTATGGTTCTCGATGTACAGTCCGTCGATTGTTCCGCTCCCGGGCTGTTCCATGCGGGAGCTTGTGCCGAACGGTGTGGAGGTGTGCATGACCATGTGCACGTTCTCAACCTCGATACCTTCTCCAGGATACCGGACCCGGATGCCACGCCCGGTGGTTCCACCGGTGTGATGGACCGGGACCTCTTCCCCGATGATGATACAGTTCCGTGCCACATCCCCGTCACCCCCGAGACGGATATTGTCGATATTATTGTTCTGCAGGAAACAGCCTTCAACGTGGACCCGTCCCCCGCCACCGCCGCTACGGCTCTGATGATAGTTTCCAAGGTACATGCCGTTGTCGGCGTGACCCTCAATATGGTTACAGATAAAGTTTGCAACACCCTGGTGTGTCCGGCCGGTGTACTGGCCCTGGCCGCCACCGCCGTCATCGAACCCGCTGTCCATCACGACATCCAGCCAGGTCACGGTCGAATCCGGGTGAAGCGCATCGGTCCGGATACGGGAGCCGCTGGAACCAGAACTCAGATCAAGGTCGAAGTAAATATTCTCGACATGGGCATCGCCACCATCAACCGCTTCCACAGAGCCTCCGACACTGTCACGGGTAAGGTTGAACACGACATCTCCTTCCCCGATCACCGACGCATCATTGTACGTTCCCTGCAAACCGCTTCCGTTCCACTGGTAATTGCCGCTTGGGATAATCACGATATTCCCACTTCCCATGTGGTTGGATAGATAGGGATCGATCGTGTCCCCGTCACGTAAGCCCTGATCACCGAGATGGATCTCATCAGAACCCGGTGGGCCAGCACCATCATACAGCTGGTACCCGGTCGGCGTGTTCAGCCGTGAAATAGCCTTATCCATGGCACTCTGCCCCATCGGCGACGCCGCCAGTGCGGCACCAACCGCGCCGAACCCAAGCACCTTCAAAAAGTCGCGGCGTGATACATCGTTCTTCGTGTAGTTCCGATGCAACGTCTCCCGTTGATTATATTCTGACAACCGGTTCCGGATCCTCCGACGGACCTCCGTCTTCGAGAAAATAGATACTGCCTCCTCGGCTGCCTCACTGTGTTCCTGCTTCTCTGAAATACTGTCCTACCCCAGCAATAAACTGGTGCTCCCGGCTTATATAATTTAGACATCGCAAGGGCGCGGTAGCGCGCAAGACTCGGGAAAAATCCCGAAGTGGCTACAGGTCGAATTGCTGTCGCATAATCCGTTCTCGCGTTACGAGTAGAAAGAAAAAGTATATAGGGGAAGAGAAGCGCTTAGGGTATATGCGGTTTCGTGGTGTGGTTGTGCTGGTCTTCCTTCTACTGTTTGCTGGGATGGCATCCGCTGCATGTGGTGCGGCGTTCACCGCATCTGACTCGTTCCTATCGTTGGAAAATGAGAGCCAGGCGATCGTATCCTATGATAGTGAGGCGGAGGTTCAGCACCTGGTGGTGCGTCCAATGTACATGGGTGCAGCAGAGGATTTTGGCGTGGTCTACCCGTTACCATCACAACCCGACGTATCAGGAACTGATAATGAGTTTTTCGAGCAGATACATGACCTTTCGTCACCGACTGACTTCAATCCATTCATGACATTTCCTCTTATGATGCTTGGAGGCAGCACCATCGGATCGAGCGGTGTTGATGTTATCTCACAGGAGGGTATCGGCGACTTTGAGGTGACGGTGCTGGAGGCAACCTCTGTTGACGCGTTGGAATCGTGGTTGACAGGGAATAACTACACATTAGATGATCATGTCCGTGAGAACCTGCCGCATTATGTTGAGGGGGATGACAGCTATTTTGTAGCGCTTCGCGTGAAACCGGAGCAAGCGACGTGTCTCGCCAGGGACGAATACCAGCGGATTGAGAACGCGACAGGGATGGAACGCCAAAACCTCCTGCGTCAACAGCAGTTTAGCGGGGAACGGACCACCGGGGAAACAGCCAGTAACGACTCGTCACCGTGTTATCTGGCCGGCAGTCTCAGTCCGGTCGAAATGGCGTTCACCACAGAACAACCGTTTATCCCGTTCTATATACTGCGTAATACGGAGGACCACAGTGAGAAAAAATCGTTCCTGATGTACACCTATGCTGACCAGCCGCTACTTGTATCAGGCGCAGAAGCACAGTATATCAATGAGATCGAACACGTGGAGCCGCCGCTCGACAGGTTTGGCACACGCGGCTTCCTCACCCGGCAACGTGTAACAGTGGATACGGCTGATATCGAGGACGACCTGTACTTCCAGCCCGCAAAACCGGTGTATGTGGCTCCGGACTCTGCGGCTGCGATCCCAGGAAATGCAGACGGCACAGGGGTCATACCGGCATCTGGAGCACCCCTCTCTGTGACCTACAGTGATACCGTGACACAATTGGACCGCCTGCAGTTCACCGTTTCACGTGGATTCCAGGAAAGTATCTCCATACTCCAGGGATCGATCCTCACCTTCCTCATCCTTCTCCTATCACTACCGTTTATCCTGTTCGGAATTCTGCTGGTGGTACCGCTCGCACTCGTGGTCCGTCCACTTGCTGTTGTGATACCGGTTGCATCTGGAACTATCTTAGGCGCCCTGTTTACCCAACGCAATGCCCTGCGGACAGTCCCCGTGTTGGCCGCTGTCACCGCCACGGGAGTGATGCTACTGCAACATACCGATACGATCATGACAGGCACCCTATCCCATGCCGTGTATCACGTGGTGAGTGCCGGAATGTCGGGCATCGCAGCCGGTGCATACGCGTCGGTGATCATATTCCTGTTCAGCACCGTTATGGCCCACAGTACTCACGTTCAGACGCTGAGAGACCGCATCACGGATTCACAGCTCCCTGGAAGCACATTCATCACGAAAGACACGGACCACGGTCCCTACTGGAAACAGGCCGTCATCCTGATCCTGGTCGGCACCATGGCCCTCAGCATCCATCTCAACATGCTACTGTAAGACCTGATGAACACAGAACGTTCTCACAATCCACATAGATCGGGAAAAATAGTGTGTAGCGCCCGATCCGGGATTGGAAATCGAAAACCGGGCGGTTTTCTATGTTCAAATACCGGCGAGAACTATAGGAAAAGCGCCCGAGCCGGGATTTGAACCCGGGTCACGACCGTGACAGGGTCGTATGATAGGCCCCTACACCACTCGGGCTTGTTGTGGTTGTGTGGTGCTTGAAACCTTAAGAGGTTTCTGCGAACGGCTGTTCTCAAGGAAGAACACCGTGCCACTCGGGCAATGGTATATGCACATGTGGAAGCAGGATTTTTAAGTACTCCTGCATCGTGACTGCTGTCGGTGGCCTACGACTATAGGCAGAACCGGGACAGGCACGACAACGGAACAGACATGCATATTCACGCTTAAATATGTTGATGGGACGAAGGCGGAGGGGCCTGGAACGGTTTGGTGCAGGGGGGTGCGTCGCTCTGACAGGAGAGGGTGCAGCGAATTCGTTACATGACTTAAAAGGATGGTGTGGGAGGGGGCATTTGACAGGTCTTTCCGGTTGTTGGTGTTGTATGGCGCGGCGCGAATACAAGTTGATAGCTGAGCGGATCGGGCTGGTCGAAGCCACCGTGTTACTGGTGGGTATGACGATCGGGATCAGTATATTTCTCGTGCCGACGCAGATGGTGGTCGTGGCGGGGCCGGCGATCACCGTTGCCGCGCTTGCGGCTGTTGTACCGATGCTGCTTGGTGTACTGATGATGATCCAGTTGGGTGGAGCGTTGCCGGTTGCTGGCGGCGTCTACGTCTATGCGTCGCGGCTGGTTGGACCGTTCTGGGGGCTGGTCGGGGTCATCATCCCGGTCGTTGCGATCTGGGCGTATCTTGTGTTTGCCGCGATCGGGTTCGCGCAGTACGTCCGGTTCCTCGTCGCCACAACACCGTTTATCCCGTCTGCATTGCTTATCCTCGGTGTGTTCCTTGCTGTTAACTACGTGGGTATCCGGATAGCTGCTCAGGTACAGATGGTGCTGGTTGCCGTGCTGCTTGGGGGTATCGGTGTGTTCCTGGTGGCCGGTGCGTCCATCCTTGACGCGGCACATTACACGCCCATGTTCCCCATGGAGCTGTACGCGGAGGGGGTGGCACCGGTCCTTATCGCTGCCGTTGCACTGTATATCCCGTTGCAGGGGTTCAGCATCATCATCGAGATCGGTGAGGAACTGGAAAACCCGGTGCAGAACATCCCGCGTGTGCTCATGCTGGGCATGACCGTCGTGACGGTGGCAATGATAGGGGTCGTGATCGTTCTGGTCGGTGCGGTGCCCTGGCATGTTCTGGCGGGGCCCGGAAGCGCACCGGTTGACGGTGGACTGGCTGCCGCTGCGGCACTGTTCGCCCCGGAATGGGTTGCCGTGCTGGTTGCGGTTGCCGCCCTCGCTGCTGCCGCCACCACTGTGAACACGCTGATAACCGCGTATTCCAGGACAGTGATGCGGGCTGCCCGCGATGAACTGCTCCCTGTGTTTTTCTCAAGAGTGCACACTGTACACGGGACGCCGCATCGTGCAGTCCTGTTACTGGGGTTGCCTGCAATCCTGTTCACGCCGGCTGCAGTCTACATCGACCGTTTCATCCGGGTGGCGGTGCTTGACTGGCTGGTCGTGTTCATCGTGACCGGGATACTGGCGGTGTTCATGGTGCTGGGAGTGGCCCTGTGGCGTCTCCCCGATAGGTACCCGATGCGGTACGAGTACTCGTTCTACCGGTTACCGTTACCGGTGCTGAAGGTCGTGGCGGCGGGGAACATGGCCGTGTCGCTTGTACTGGCAGTGTTCGTTGCCACCAGTATGCCCTCCGCGCTTGCTGGTATCATGGCGGTGATACTGCTGGGGTATGTCGGGTACCGGTACCGGATCCGGTGGCACAGGAAGAACGGTGTCGACCTCAAGAAACGGATGGGACGGCTCCATAAACACGAACAATCCAATGACTAGGCTCCTGCAGCCGGGTGTGGAGCAAGAAATGACGGGCGTTGTCAGTTCACTGGTCCGGGTTCAACCGGAACGGATACGGATCGATCTCGCCGTAGGTGTACTCGGCCACTGTGTCGTCACCAACATTCAGGATAGGTACATCGGGTTCGAAGAACTCGGCCATCCACTGCTTGCAGTAGCCGCAGCAGTTTCCACTGTTCCGGGATGCGACTGCCAGCGCAGCCGGTTCAGCCTCGCTAAACGTACGCCAGTTCAGGATCGCGGTCTCCTCTCCGTGTGCAGTTGCCCGTTTCTCGATCTCGTTGACATCGCTGTCGGGTTTATCCGGTTCGATGTTGTTACCGGGATAGATCCGGCCATCCGTGTCAACCAGTGCAGCTCCGACATCGTACTGGGAAGCGGGATTATACGCGTTCCGCATGCTGCTACGAGACAGGGCGACCAGAACGTTTTCATACGCATCGTTGGCGATGCGCGGCATGTCCTGCATCTGCTGTACGTCGTAGTGAGCATCTGCTGCGAGTTCAGGTGCAAGTTCCTGCGGCTGACGTCGTAACAAGCTATCATGCCGGTATGTCGCCATGTCCCCATCCTCCTCCACAGTCACCGGGGTATCATCCGCAAGATACGTTTCAGTGACAGCCATGGTGGTGGACCGTAGTGGACTGCTGCGTGGTGCATCCCGTGACACGGCAAGCTGCTCGATATCCGTGTAGCCATTGGTAAGCGCGTTGAGGATGGCGACCTCTACCGCGGACCGGTGATTCGTGTAGTTCCCATTATCAACAAGTACTCCCGGAACTGCAACATATTCGTCGCCGTCCCTGGCAACAACGGCCGCCCCTTCATCCGGCTCCTGATACCGTTCATCTCCAGCATACACCGATGGATTATGGGCGTATTCCTGTGCCTCCTGCGCCAGTGCATGTAGCTCCCCAGTTGTTGAACCGGACTCGAACGCGTCAAACCGCTCCATGTCAAAAAACCCTCTTCGGTGAACGGATAACCCCTGAAGTATAAATCAGTGTCTATCCCAGCGTCCGCTCGATCTTCCGGTGGATAACGTCTTTGCCATCCTCGTTGCTGTGATCGATCAGGTCGTCGAACATGCCGGTGATGATCTCCCGCTGCGCTGCAGTTTCCGGAACACCGCGACTCTTCAGGTAGAACAGATCCTCCTCGTTGATGTGACCGGTCGTTGCGGCGTGCGTCGCCACCACATCATTGTTGTCGATCTGGAGCTGTGGTGTGGTATCGGCCTCGCACGCGTCCCCGATCATCACCGTCTTCTCATCCTGGAAGCTTTCCGTGGCCTCCGCGTTCTCCAGCACTTCCTGCACGCCCCTGTAGATGGTGCGGGATGCGTCCATTGCCACGCCACGCGAATCCATGTCGCACCGCGTATTGTCCGCGGCATGCACCACGTGCGTCGTGATATCCATGTGCTGCTCACCGCCCGCCAGGAACCCGCACCGGTACTGGAGGTTGGCACGCGGCCCGGTCAGCTCTGTCCGCAGCCGGTTCCGGTACACGTCGCTTCCGACGGACAGCATCAGGATGGTGAACTGGCCGTTCTCCGCCACGGTCGCCGCGTTCTCCGCGTACCCCAGCGCCGTGTCCAGGTCGTTGATCTTCGTATAGTTCAGCGTCGCATCCGTGCCCACGTACAGTTCGGTGAACGACGAATCCGTCTCACCGCCGCCCGTGTTCCGCTCCACCACGTCAACGACTGCACCGTCCTCCACGTATACCAGCACGTGATGTGGGTAAAACCCGTCCGCTGCCGTCGACGAAATATCGATGGGGTCCTCAACTACAGTGCCCTCAGGCACGTACACGAACACGGCATCCTCAACCAGCTGTGCATGGGCTGCTGCTACCCTGTTATCGTCCGGAGAAACACCGCTGAACAGCATATCCTTCACGTTTTCCGGGTACTGCTTGTACGCTTTCTCAATAGAAAGCACTTCCACATCGGGATGGCCGCTGGTCACGGTTAACGTACCCTCTCCATGGTCCGCCGTATCGAAATCGATCTCGGTCCAGGTTCGGCCCGGCGTCCGCACCGATTCCGGAAGATCCAGCGCGGACACGTCCAGCGTTCTGTCACCGGTAAGGATATCGCGCACGGTCATAACGAGTCACTGGTTGGCCGAATCTTTTAATACCCTGCGAGGATGGGATGGACAGATTATTATAATGGCGTCCCCCTAATAACCTCGTATGGGGAGGAGCTGGAGTATAGGGAGTAAAAAAAGTGTTGGAGTCCAGGTCGCCGTCTTTACCCTGATCGGCATGTCGGTTGGACTTCTGGTGTTCGGCGTGGCGTTGAATGACGGGGTGGAACTGTCCACGATGGCAGGGACCGTGACCGGGATGGTGGCAGGTGACGGGTCTGGAGATATCTGCGCCCCTTCCGGTACCAGTGGTGATCGTTCAGGAAGCCTGGATGGTACTGGTATCGACGGAGCGGTCGGCGGTGGCGAGGAGTACGTTCAGGCAACGGGCCAGGAATTCTGTCAACCACCACAGGGGTCAACGGTCGTGAATAGCCGGGGGGAGCTGGTGAGTGCACTGTCAAGCGCCAGCTCCGGGGATGTTGTCTACATCGAGGGCAGTGCAGAGATTGACATGACCGGCCAGTCAGAGATCACGGTTCCTGGAGGAGTAACAGTGGCTAGTGACCGTGGCTGCCGCGGGTCGGATGGCGCACACCTCTATAAGAATGATGGGCAGACGGATGAAGGGATCTTTGGAACAGGTGGTGAGGGCGTCCGTATCAGCGGGTTGCACCTGGAAGGATATGGGCCAGAGGATACACCGCAGTCTAGGAGTTTGACCCGTGCCGCCGGGATCATGGTCAACCATGATAACACCCAGATCGATAATAATATCGTCACAAAGTTTGTTGGCCGCTGTATCGTTACAACGGGCGATGCCCACGTCCACCACAATGAGATTTCATGGTGCAACAGACTGGGATACGGGTACGGCGTTGCGGTGGTGGGTGCGGAGGTACTGGTCGAGGCGAACCATTTCTATCATTACCGCCACGCGATCGCAGGAGGCAGTGGCTACACCTATTACGCGCACCACAATGTGTTCGGCCCGGGAAAACAGAGCTCTGACGTGGATATGCACGGTTCAGTGGATACGGAATGCTCAAGTAGTACCGGTGGCGAAGCAGGTATACGTCAAGAGGTGACACACAACACGTTCGTTGGCGGTGAAACGTACGGTGGAACAGGACATGCCTATATCGGTATGCGTGGAGAACCACGGGATGAAGCGATCGTCGAAAACAACTGGTTCTACCCACTGGGTGATAGACCTGCGGAACGTGCGGTCCGACAGTCCAAGCCCGAAGAAGGAGAATGCCAAATCTTTGGGACAGACAGCTCACCGTTTTACAGTATGACGGTCAATAACAACCACTACGGTGAAGACGAACCCGACTGCAGCATCGGTGCGCCACGCGACGGCTGCTAAACCGTTGAGGGTTTCATCCCGGCGCAATCGAAAATCGGAGATGTTCTTCTGTCGTCAGGCGAATTGGCTCCACTCATTAGCCTAACGAGCCCAGTAGACTGTCTGACAGTCTCCTGACTTGAAAATGCCTCTAAGGCATTTTCTACGATCGCTGGATGGATCATCCCAGCGATCCTTCCATCTCAAGCTGGATCAACCGGTTCAGCTCGACCGCGTACTCGAGCGGCAGCTCCTTGGCGATCGGTTCGATGAATCCACGGATGATCATCTCGGCGGCCTCATCCTCCTCCACACCTCTCGACATCAAATAGAAGATGGCATCATCATTCAGTTTGCCGACGGTGCCTTCGTGCGCCACGTCCACGTCACTCTCCATGACCTCGACGTACGGCATCGTATCGCTTCGGCTGTCATCGTCAAACATGAGCGCGTCACAGTCCACGTTCACACTGCTTCCTTTCGCACCTTCATGCACCCGCACCAGTCCCCGGTAGTTGCTGCGGCCGCCGTTCTGTGAGATGGATTTGGATTCCACGGTGCTGTGCGTGTTCGGCGCCAGGTGATGCACCTTCGCACCGGTATCGATGTCCTGTCCCTCGCCCGCGAACCCGATGGTGATATGGTTCGCTTTTGCGCCTTCCCCGATCATGTAACTGGACGGGTACAGCATCGTCACCTTCGAACCCAGAGAGCCGGACACCCATTCCATGGTCCCGTTGGATTCGACGATAGCGCGCTTCGTGTTCAGGTTGTACGTATTCTTACTCCAGTTCTGCACCGTACTGTACTGGACGTGCGCGCCTTCACCTACAAACACTTCGACGCCGCCAGCGTGCAGGTTGATGGCCGAATATTGTGGCGCACTGCATCCTTCGATATAATGTACTTTCGAGTTCGGTTCTGCAATGATCAGCGTGTGCTCGAACTGGCCCATCCCCTCACTGTTCATCCGGAAATAGGCCTGCATCGGCATCTCCACTTCCACACCTTCCGGCACGTACACGAAACTGCCGCCGCTCCAGATCGCGGCGTGGAGCGCGGCAAACTTGTTGTCGCCGGGCGGCACACACTTCCTCATGAAATGCTCCTTCACGATCTCCGGATGCTCCTGCACGGCCTGGTCCATGTCCATGAACACGACGCCTTTGTCCTCCCACCGATCCTTCAGATTCTGGTAGTGGACCTCTGACTCGTACTGTGCCCCGGTCCCGGCCAATGCTTTCCGCTCCGCCTCCGGGATGCCCAGCACTTTGAACGTGTCCTTGATATCATCTGGCACGTCCTCCCAGTCGTTGGCCTTGGCATCGTCCGCCTTCAGGTACGGGATGATCTCATTGATATCCAGATCCGCAAGATCAGGGCCGAGCGGCCAGTTGTTCGGCATCGGCATCTCCTGCCATTTCCGCAGTCCTTCCAGCCGCTTCTCCAGCATCCAGTCCGGCTCATCCTTCTCTGCAGAAATACTCCGAACGATCTCCTCGTTCAACCCTTTCGGTGCCTCGAACACGGACCGCTTCGGGTTCCGGTGCTCAAACTTCTCCCGGTCCTCGTGCACGTGCTGCAGGTCCTGGTGCTCTTCGCCCGGCGTGAACGTCTCAAGGTCGTCTCCCATACATCCCTGTTTGACTCATGAAACCTTTTAATACCATAACAGGGGTATGCAAAGAAGGGTTCTGGAACGGGTGGAACGATAACACAGTGTAGTCCAGGTAAAGATGTACATTGTTCGCGTGCAGCAGGTTATGTGCCTTCAACAACTGCAGTGAAGTTTGTTTTGATCCAGTCCACGATATTCGTGTCCGGCACGTTCAACGTGTGGCTTGTGGGATCATAATCCGGATATCCTCCGACCTGGTCCTGGCTGTCGATCACGTTATGCGGCTCCTGTAACCGTTCATTGATAAGACCTTCTTCGTACGGCGGCCTATCCGCGGGGCGCTGGCCAACGTTCGCCAACACGAAATCCTTCACTTCAGATGCAGGGAGAATATCGTTCTCGAAGTCAAGTCCCGAGGGGATGCGGGCGGGCGGCTCATCGACAACGGTCACCCCATCGGAAAGCGGATGTCGATTTGGACGTTCGATATCCTCGGCCCATAACTCGCCGGAGTTATGGAATATCGCACGGTCCCAGTCATCGGGTGTTCCTTCTCCTTCCTCGAACACCAGTCCTTTTGCTGTGACGACGGGACTGTCATTGCAGGGGATGATATTTCCGCTGCTTCCTGATGGCCCATCCGGGTGATGTGTGTAATTGTAGACGTAGTTGTTCGCCAGTGTCATCTCTCCACGTATGAATGGCTGCCGACGGTTATTGTGCGCGTACAGGCAACCTAGATGGGTGAACCTCGTTGACTCGCTTCCGCGGATCAACAGTCCTCGTGCCCGCAGCTGGTCATGTAAGGGGTTGTCGTACAATCCTTCAGCGAGTATCGAGTTGATACATGAACACCGGTCAAGGTCGTCTCCGACTGAGACAGATGAACTTGATCCGAACGCTGCCGTGAAATGATCCAGCATCGAATTATCCCGCCGTAGCTGAATCGGAGTATACGCATCATCCGTATCATCACCGGGGAAAATACCGATATGGGATAGGATAGCATCTTCTATCCTCAGTCGTATCCGGCCCCTGATAATAGAGATTCCTGGCCAAGGAGCCGTTTCCCCCGCGATCCAGACTCCGCTTAAACCACTGTTCGTGATCCACGGTGACCCTTCAAGATCAATGACGCCGCCGACCTCGAAGACCACAACGGTCGGGTAACTGTCCGCATTGTCCACCGCATCCAATAGACTGCCCGGACCGGAACTGTTCAGATTCGTCACGACCTCAACGTTCAGAGTATCGTTCTCATCAGCCTCGTACAGCCACGACGTATCGGTATGCGTCTGGTCCCATGAAAAACCGCCGTCAAGACTTCCAGAAGGGTCAGGAGAATCTTCGCCAGGCGGATATATCGGCACCCATTCCCCGTTCCGCCGGATCTTAGGGACGCCCTGAGACCACGTTCCGCCCCTGCGTACGTTGAAGTCGAAGCTTATCGTTGATCACCGCGCATATCTTTTTGTCAGGCGTCAGATGTATCGATCCAGAGTGCCCGCGGACTGACATCTGTCTCCTCCGTAGGGTCGTGATCGCGGACGTACAGCTCGTCTACATCCGTTGACCAGGGACTGGTCACCCGGTCCTCTTCCGGGCCGACCAACCAGTCAAAGAAGTAGTACCAGCTCCCGACCGGTTCGCTTCCGGATGCGGATGGGGAGTTCAGCGATCCCCGGAGGAAGTCTATCTGTGGCGAGGTAAACGTTTGTTCCGCGTAATCCGCTTCGCTCCAGTCTCCTTCATCCTCGAACCTGCGGCGCAACGGTATCTCATCGTTGTTGGCAGGGCCGCGCTGTAAAACATACTCATCATTAGGGTCAGCATCGGTAGCACCCGATGGAGGCACATCAAAATCAAGTGTTACACGTTCCGGCCCGCCGGAAAGACTAACATTTCTTGAATCGACTATCGGCGGATCATCGGCTCCGTTCTGGAACTGCCGCAGTTCGATCGTCAGCGTTGGGTCGGACACGCCGCTCAGATCTGCATCAACCACGACAGACGCGATACGGATATCTGCCGCTTCAAACACCACCCCGTATCCACCGTCCGTGAACGTATTCGCATGGTACGTTCCGCCCACGAGAGCCCCAACATTCCTGCGTTTCGACACGACGCCCTCGATATCGGAAGTATCACCGTTTCCACCTGCCGCGGTGAGAACACCGTCCTCGATGGAAAGATTGTTCCCAGCGATATCCGTGATCTCCTGGTTACCGGTCACATCGCCGCTGATACTGTCCACGTTGGAGATCTTGTTCCCTTGCAGGTCGAACGTGCCATCCGTCTGGATTTCAAACAACATATTGTCATTCAAATCCCTGTACGTGAGAGGATTACTGCTGTAGATCTGGAACGCGGACGCATTCTTCGCGAACAGTGACGCACCAATCCCTGCCACGCTGAGCGCACCGGCCTTCTTCAAAAACTGGCGGCGATCAACGGTAACGTCTTCCTCTTTTCCGTCACGCTCGACCTGGGCATGGCCCTCTTTGAGGCGTTGAATCTCCCTGCGCTGCTCCGCCAGCTCCCTCCGAAGTCCAGCTAGCTCCTGACGAAGTTCATCCTGCGATACCACTTCCACCCTCCATCAATACAAAGGCTTCTCCACGCGTTAAATAATTTGCCGTGCCCTCCGGAACCTGAAGATCTAAATGGGAAAAAGTAGGGAAAAATAGGCCAGCAGCGTCCGTCGGAAGGACCGCTGGAAGCATATGAGAGTTTTATAATGATGGAAGGATAACTATCGGGTATGGGAGCTGACGGGTTGGACTCGGACACGATACTGGGCGAGCTTCAGGACCACATCACAGAGATCCAAGAGTTTGGTGTCGTCCGTATAGGCCTGTTTGGATCGTATATACATGAGCAGTCACATGAAGGAAGCGATATCGACTTCCTGGTCGCGTTCGAGGAGGGAGCGACCACGTTCGATAACTACATGGGATTGAAACTGTTTCTTGAGGACCTGTTTGACCACGACGTGGATCTGGTTGTGGAAACCGATCTGAAACCTGAACTGCAGCACGTGACGGATGAGGCACAGTATGTCGCGACAGCCTGATGTCTACGTTCAGGACATTGCAGAAGCCATCACCCGGATCGAACAGTACCGTGCCAGAGCTCCGAACACAGCAATCGGCGAGGATGACATGCAGACCGACGCCATCATCCGAAATCTGGAGATCATAGGCGAAGCCGTGAAACAGCTCCCGGACGACGTAACACAGGAGTGCCCGGGTATCGAGTGGCGGAAGATCGCAGGATTCCGGGACGTACTCATCCATGCATATTTCGAGGTCAATACAGATATTCTGCAGGATGTTGTAGACAACAAGTTGCCGGAACTCAAGCAGTGTATCAACAATATACAGGAAGCACACGACAGATAAAGTAGGGAAAAATAGGCCAGCAGCGTCCGTGATCTCCCGCCTCTCGGCAGTACTGGCAGTGGCGCTGGAGGACTTAACTTCCGTGTTCGGAATGGGTACGGGTGTTGCCCCTCCGCTATGGCCGCTGGCAACTACAGTATCCGATACAAAGCTTTTAAACCCTACGTGGAGGTGTCGTGTTCAGAACCCGAGCTTCTGCACGACCCATTCCTCGCCCGCTTTGTTCAGCATCTTCTCCCGGTCATCGAACACGGTGTACCGGGTCACGTAGGACTCAAACTCGTCTTCCGGCACCGCTGAAAGATCTTCCGGGGTCTCAACGTCCCAACCCGCATACGAGAAAAACTGGTCGCGCGAACGGAACCTAGTCCATTCCCGCATGAACGAATCCGTGAACACGTCAAGCAGGGTCGCATCACTCACGTCCTCAACGTACCGCGCCGCCGGCTTCAACGCTTCATACTGCTCCTTGAAATGGTCCATCACATCTGGATCATAGGGCATACCGTTATACGTCCACCAAAATATTTATCTGTTACCCGTTCTCGTTGACGAACGCTTCATTGTACCGCTCCAGCTTCCCGCAGACCATGGACACGACCCGGTCATCGTACACATCCTCCAGCACATCACGGACCCCGTCGATAGTGGTGTGTTCAGGGATACACCCGTTCTCTTCCAGCACCGCCGCGGTCTCCGTTCCCACCCCGTAGAAATCGGTCCATGCCTGTTCCGTTTCCACCGGTTCCGCAGGTTCGACCTCGCCGGTACCGGTGTCCGGTGCGTATTCTTCCGTGAGCACGGTTTCCACGTACCGGAGCCGGTCCCCGGTGAACGCCCGCAGATCGTACGCACTGCCATGCATCCCGTTCACATCCAGTATCTCAGAGAGCCCTGTCATGCACCGCCCGATCTCGGTGGACGGCACCTCAATATAATCGGCAAGCCTCCCGGCCGTGACATACGTGCTGTTGTCCTCCCAGGCCTGTTCGATCCCCCGCCGAACTGATGAGATGTTGTTCCGAACAGAACCAAACTGCTGCACATTGCTGTCCCGGTACGCCGCAACACGATCCCGGATCACCGCATACGTCTCGTCCACATCCATACGAACCCGGTATGCGACCGCCGCCATATAAATATTGTCAGGACCGAGATCCGTCCCTGCTAAAGAACACGTTCTGGGAAGCAACCCGTCCCGAAACGGTCCTGGCAACGTGCCCGTCCCCGTACCCATCCAGCAACGCTTCCTCCAACCTGTCACGGTCCGCGTCCCATGGCTTCAGCTCTGTATCCTCCAGCACATCATACGTTTGCTCACCGACACCGGCCACATCCCACCAGTCCGTCGGCACCGGCAGATACCCGTACCGGCCGTCCACCATCTCCAGCCGCAAATCCTCCCGTCCGTACTGCTCAAGCGTATCAACAAGCGTCTCCACATCCTCCTCATCGTACCGGTCCGGCACCAGCAACCGGTTAACATCCTCCTGAACCGCGGCCTGCCCGGCCGCCTCCGGTGGAAGCTGTTCCGTGATCACCACTTCATACCCTTGCTCCCGCAGCTCCTGCGCAGCACACCGTCCTGTACCCGAACTGTCCACGAGATACTTTGTTCTTTTGTTCCCGGTCCGCATACTGTTGCTCCCCGGTGCATTCTGTATCGGTTCAGCCTTAAGTCTGTACCGGAGGACGCAACCACAGACACGCTTTTTATGCCTCAACACGCAACTAGCTACGTATGCCCCGGTATGAGTCCATCGTTTCCCTCGCCCCCAGTAACACGGAGATACTCTATGCACTGGGTGCGGAGGACCGGATCGTGGCCACGACCGCGGTCTGCGACCACCCACCGGCTGCGGAGGACAAGCCATCGGTCGGTGGCTGGACCAACCCGGACGTTGACGAGGTGGCACGGTTCGACCCGGACCTGGTCCTGGCCTCGGACGCACTCCAGGATGATGCGGTCCAGCAGTGCCGGGACGCGGACCTCCCGGTGAAACAGTTCACCCCGACACGCCTCCACCACGTGCTGAACACGATCAAACGGATCGGTGAGCTCGTGGAATGCGAACCACAGGCAGCGGAACTGGTGGACGACATGAACCAGCAGATCCACGACCTCTCCACTACTGGTGGCGCGAACGAGCCACGCATCTACTGCGAGGAGTGGCACGAACCGCCGATGATCGGTGGCAACTGGATCCCGGACATGATCCAGCTCCTGGGCGGCGACTACCTGCTCACACCCGGCGAACGCAGCCGTACCGTGGATACCGCGGAAATCCAGCGCTTCGACCCGGTCCACATCTTCCTCCACTACTGCGGCCACGGAGACAGCCCATCCCCGGACCACGTACTGAAGCGGGACGGCTGGCAGGACCTCACCGCGGTCCAAAACGGCACCGTCCACGTCCTCCATGACTCGCTGCTGAACCGGCCCGGCCCCAGACTCGTCAACGGCATGCGCACCGTTGCCGACCACCTCCACCGGTAACAGGCTTCCGCACACTCACTTCTCAAGACGGTTTGTATACACGCGATGTATGGATTGAGGAGATACACTTATTAGGCGGCGGAGGCAACATTTCTTGCAGTGAGCGGCGCTGTAAACGCACTCTATGCGCCGCTTGAACTGTGCAACCTTGCAGAACTCCCGGGGTTTCCATGGAATGACCACGTGCACCACCTCGACCCGGATACGGAAAGCTGTAGCTGTAGCTCTACTGCTAGTCTTCCTGCTGCTGTTCACGGGTGTTGCTGCTGCGAATGACGAGGTGTATGATTCTCCTGGTACGTACACGTGGACGGCTCCAAACTTTGTGGCGAATGTGACTGTAGAGGTGTGGGGTGCGCAGGGCGAGAGTGGAAGTGTGAGTACGGGTGAAACTGGTGCGGGGGGTTCAGGAGGGTATACGAATGCAACGTTCAACCTGTCGGAGGGAGATGAACTCTTTATCCGGGTCGGTGCGCAGGGTGGTGGCGGTGACGGTGGCAGCATTGGTGATGCGGTAGGTGGGGATGGCGGTGAATGGTCGTACGCCCGTTTGAACGTGGACGATCGTTCGAATACC
>JALDAF010000005.1 GCA_022729315.1 Candidatus Nanohalalkaliarchaeum halalkaliphilum
GACGAGCCTGAGAACGGTGATCCAGAACCGGTGCAGGCAACGCTTGACTGTCCGCGGACAGAGGATGGCACCTGTGACGGGCTGGACCTGGGAACCGGATCGGATGCATACTGTCCACCGTGCTGATTCTACCGTACCGCGCCCAGTTCAGTTACCTGAGTAGGGTGCTGATGAGCAGGAGCAGGATGATAACCCCGAAGAACACCCAGAAGAACCAGAGGTCCCGCATGTTCTGCAAGGACCGTTCCCGGTACCACAGTACGGCGAACACGGCACCGGCTGCAGCGCCGCCGACGTGTGCCACGTGCGCGACATTATCCGCCACGTTGAACGCGTTCATCGCGGTCGGGAACAGGAACACCAGTGCCAGGAAGACGATCGGGAAGGACTCGATACGGGGGTGGATGTCCTGACCGGGCTCGATCAATATCGCGGCCGCGATCAGACCGGAGACCGCACCGGACGCGCCGATAGCGGCCTCTGACGGGAACAGTACGCCGAAGAACACGCTGCCGGTCACCATGGAAACGCCGTAGATGATCAGTGTCTTCCACACGCCGAGCGCCTCTTCGCACACCCGGCCGAACACCCAGAGAAACATCATGTTGAACAGCAGGTGCCCGATATCACTGTGCAGGAACCCGGAAACGACCAGGGCGGACCACTGCTGTGCCACCAGTTTCTCCATCTCAAACGCATACAGCTCAACCAGCTCCGGGTACATGCCGGTACTGATCCCGCCGAAGAACACGAGCACGTTAGCCGCGATCAACAGGTTGGTCAACGGGTACTGCTGCTCATCGTCCTGCTTCATCGTATCAGCGAATCCTCCATTGGGTCTGGCACGTCAAGGTTTAAGAGGTCAAGCACGGTCGGTGCGACCCGTGAGAGAGCCGCCGTCCCCTGCTCAAGCGCAATATCTTCCGGGGTAACGATGCAGAACGGTACATTATTCAAGGTATGTGAGGTACACATCCCGCCATCTACCTGCATCTGTTCACAGTTCCCATGATCCGCGGTAAGGACCACCGCGTATCCTGCCGGCAGGGCCGCATCCATCAGCCGTCCGACAGCGGCATCAACGGTTTCCACAGCCTCCACGGTCGCCGACATATCGCCGGTATGGCCCACAAGATCACCGTTCGGATAGTTCACAAGTATAAACCTGTGCTGCCCCGATTCGATCCGACCGATAACGGTATCCGTGACCTGCTCCGCCGCCATCTCCGGCCGTTCATCGTAGGCCTCCACATCTGCAGAGGGAACGATACAGCGCTCCTCCCCCGGGAACCGTGTTTCCCGCTCACCATCGAAGAAATAGGTGACATGCGGCCGTTTCTGGCTTTCTGTTGCCCGTAACTGCTGCATCCCGGAATCGGCAACCACCTCTCCCAGCGTCCGTTCGACCTGGACACCCTCCATGATCGTCTGGTTCTCGAATGACTCCCCGTACGGTGTCATCGACACGAACCGTGCACCGTCTGACTCCGTCGGAAACCGGTCAAAACCGGGGTCGGTGAACGCACGGGCAAGCTGTCGCATCCGATCCTTCCGGTAATTAGTACAGATGATGACATCGCCTTCCCCGACCGGCTCGTAGTACGGCCCTATAACGGTCGGGCAGACAAAATAATCGTTCCTGTCCGTATCCCTTGCAACATCCAAGCCTTCGGAAACGCTCTGTACGGTTCGGCCGTCACCGGAGGAAAGCAGTCCGTATGCCGTCCGGGTCCGATCCCAGTTCCCGTCACGGTCCATCGCATAGAACCGGCCCATGAACGACCCGGTATGTCCGGTCCCGACTGCTTCTGCAGCCTCCTCGATCCGTGTCAGGTACCGTTCACCGCTCTCCGGCGGGACATCCCGTCCGTCCAGCACGGCGTGCGTTACCACCTCCACGTCCTGCTCCCCGAGATACTGGAGCAGTGCCAGCAGGTGATCGATATGCCCGTGGACCCCGCCGTTCGATACGATCCCCAGCAGGTGGACGGTGCCGCCGGTCTCCTGCACGTACTCGACAGTCTCCTGGATGGCTCCGGATTCAAACAGTGTCCCGTCCTCGATGGCGGCATCGATCCGTGTCAGATGCTGGGGGACCACCCGGCCCGCCCCGATATGCAGATGGCCGACCTCCGAGTTCCCCGCGTATCCATCCGGCAGACCGACGGCAGGACCGGATGCCACCAGTTCCGTGTACGGGTACGTGTCAAACAATTCATCAAGCACCGGTGTGTCCGCCACGTCAAACGCGTTCCACTCGCTAGACGGCCCGATACCGACCCCGTCCAGCACAACCAGTACAACCCCGTCACTCGTGCTCATGGCCCTACTGTACCGTATCCCGTTGCAGGTTCTTAAAGAAACTGTTGCAAGAGCGGCCGGTTCTCCACACCTATGCCCGCTCGATCAATGGTTCTTTCTGGCTGCGGACCCGGACAGATTCCCGGCCTTCCAGCTCGGATTTCGCATCGGAAAGCTTGTCCTGGTTCTCGGCGTGGATGGTGAACAGGACGTCATCCTCCTCAACCGTGTCACCCACCTTTTTGTGCAGGTAGATCCCGGCGCCCTGATCCTTCGGTGCACCGGCCCTCCGCGCCACGTCCGTGACAGTCCGGTTGTTGATGTGGGTCACGGTCCCGCTCCGGGTGGCGTGTACGTGCTCGGTCAGATCCCCGACCGCCAGGTCATCACTCTCCACGTCCGGGTCGCCGTTCTGCGCACCCACGATCTCCTGGAACTTCTCCAGTGCCGCACCTGATTCAAGGATTTCGGTGGCTGATTCGTCCACAGCACACAGGTCGAACAGTGTGTCAGCAAGCCGGATACTCTTCAACTTCAGATCCTCCGGCCCCTCCCCGTGCAGCACGTCCAATACGTCACGCGCCTCCAGAACCGGGCCAACACCGTTTCCGATCGGTTCACTGCCGCGGGTGATGGTGCAGGACACCTCCATTCCGAGGTGGGATCCGATCTTGTTGAAGTCGTACGCCATCTCCCGTGCCTTCTCCAGATCGTCCACCTTCGATCCCTCGCCGTACGGGATGTCGATCACGACATGCGTGGATCCGGCGCTCCGCTTCTTCGACAGGACGGATGCCAGCACCTGGCCGTCCGGATCGATGGACAGCGGGTGTTCCGCCCGGATGATCTTGTCGTCGACCGGTGACAGGTTGACGGCACCACCCCACACCATGCAGCCCCCGGTCTCGCTCACGATCTCCTTGATCTCATCGACGGAGAAGTTGACATCACACAGGACCTCCACCGTGTCCGCGGTCCCCGCCGGCGACGTGATGGCACGGGACGACGTCTTCGGCACGTTGATGCCGGCAGCAGCCACGATCGGTACGATGATCGGGGTGACACGGTTCCCGGCCACACCACCGATACTGTGCTTGTCAGCGATGATCTCACCACTCCACTCGATGGTGTCACCGATCTCGGTCATCGCCTCTGTGAGGTGAACGGTCTCATCCATGGACAGGTTGTTCGCGTATATCCCGGACACGTACCCGCTGAGCTCCACATCGTTCAACCGGTTCTCATTGATATCCTTGATGATGGTATCGATCTGGGCCCGGCTCAACTCCCGGTCATCCAGTTTCCGCCTGATATACTTGACGGAGTCCGGTTTCGGTGCCACCTCCACCTCGACCGTCCCTGACAGGTAGTCCAGTTTCCGGGTCACCCCGATAGTCCCTGATTCGACCAGTTCCTCCGTGATATCCACGATACCGACCGTGTTATGCTCCTCATGATGGATCTCAATACGGTCCAGGGGCTGCACCCCCAGCTCCGCTGCATCCTGTTTGTTCACGACCACGGTCGGTGACTTCGTCTCCATATCGATGTTCTCAACTGTTAACTCCATCAACAATCCCCTTCATCCCAATATCTGGAATCAGTATAGCATACGTGGGTCCACACCCTTATCACTCTTTTCCACACGTTCACTTATGCACCGTGTTTCCGCCGTACCAGAAGCAGCAGCACGTACTCGGTCGCCGTAAACATCGTCATCGTTACGGAGAACAGGACCAGCGGCAGATCACGCACCGTGAACGCGTAATACGTCAACAACAGGCTCCCAACAACGTACAGCAACACGTACCGCGTCTCAACCTCCAGCGGCCCCACCGACTCGTACAGCCGGTACCGCTGCACCATCCACACCAGGGGAAACACCACGGCCGCCACGATCCCAGCAAGCTCCGACATACCCACTCATTCACCGGACAGGCTTTTGTAGCTACCGCGACTATCGCGGAGACCGTGTCCACACCGTTCTTCTAGAACGGTGTTATAAGAGGCGATTCTGACCCGCAGCATTCTCTGTGAGATTGCTGCTCGAAGAGTCACCGCTAGCGAGGTGACTCTGACCCCCACTTCTCCAGTGCCTGTCCCAGTTCTTCGTGTTCCTGGCCAGCAGAGGCGAGGTCGTCGCCGTCCACGACGGCATCGATCGCCTGCCGCAGAGCTTTCGCACCGTCATGGGTGCCGCCGGGATGGCCGTGCACACCGCCACCGATCTGAACCCCGATGTTGGTCCCGACACGGTCAACCAGCTCTGACAGGAGCCCGGGATGGAGGCCGCCGGACGCCATGGGAAGCACATCCTTTTTCCCGTACAGGTCGCTGTACATCCATTCGTTGATGCCGACCGTGTCCTCGTTCTCCAGCTTCCCCAGGTTCGCCGTCCCGGTATGGAGCTGGTCGACACCGATGATGCGGGCGAACTGTGCTATGCACCGCATGGACACGCCGTGGGTCGGTACGCGGTCGAACCCGGCGTGCATGGCACGGTGGGCGTGGATCGCCAGCCCCAGCTCCTCCGTCTTTTCCCGCACGGTCTGCAGCGCGGCCCAGCCCGTGGTGATGATGTCCACCATCACGTATTCGCCGCCCTGCTCGTGCACGAACTCGGCCCGTTTCTTCATGGTGTCCGCATCCGCCGTGATATTGATAAGGTACGACTTTTTCTCACCGGTCTCCTGCTCCGCCCGGTCACGGGCCTTCAAACTCTCCACGACCCGTTTCTCGAACCGGTTGAAGCTCTGACTGGTCAGGTTCTCGTCATCCTTCAGCAGGTCGATACCGCCGGTCCACGCCTCGTACCCGACCTCAACGTGCTGTTCCGTGGTCAGCCCGACCTTGGGCTTGGGAACGGTCGCGGTGATCGGCCGGTCCCCCGCATCGAATATCTCGTTCCGCACCGAACTCCCGTACTGCGGCCCAAGGAACGGTTCCACGAGGGGTTCCGGCCATTCACAGTCCATGAGCCGGATCCGGTCCACCGCCTTCATCCCCAGGATGTTCCCGGCAATACATGATAATATCTGTGGTATACTGGGCGTCCCGTTCAAGGGATCGGTGTCACCGCCGTCAACGGTGAGCTCGAACAGTTCCGGTCCGTACGCCACCTTGATGGTTCCATGTTCCTCGTCCAGGTCGTACGCGGTCGCGCTCATGTCTTTGATGCGTTGATCCACCTGGAGTTCCGCCCACGTCCCGTTCGAACTTTCGGAGGCGACCCGTCCGGCTGCGTCCTCCATGCTTAACCCTTCCGCAGGTTCGATATAGAATTCACATACCAGCTCTGTTTCATCCGGTTCGTATCCGTCCGCAAGAAAGTCTTCATACTTGATGCCGACCATTGTCGTTCACACCTGTAACTGCGGCATGCCGGCTTTTAAGCGTTGTAGTGTGTTCCACGGGTTAGATTATTTCGTCGTACCAGTCGTCCGCGACCAGTGTCTCCACGTTCTTGTTCTGGTGCTCGATATCGCGGCCAACCTGGTCCGCGTACTGCTCCGTGAACTTCTGCAGGTAGATTTCGAGTCCTGGCACGTGGCGGTACGGCCGGAAGGTGGAGAGTGTGCCGTCCTCGTTGAATCCGATAAGCTGTCTCCCGATCACGGTATCGTCCTCGTTCTTCAGGTAGACGACCTGCTTGTTCACGTCCGCTGCGTTCGCCACGGTACTCCAGTTGTTCATCCCGTCAGCGCTGAGGCACGTGTCGAAGTGCGTCCCCATGTTGAGTGCATCAAGCGGTTCAGCGATCTCGGCGTGAAGACGGTCCGGCAGCTGACCCTCCTCGTATGCGTTCTCCGTCTTTTCCCGCATCGTCCTGTACAGGGATTCAGCAAGTTCCGGCAGGTTCTCCATGGTTTCTTCGAGATCCTTATCTGGATCGTAGGTAAAGAGCTCAGGTGCATCAAGAAGCTGTTTCAGGTCCTCGATGTTACGGCCTTTCTTCTGCGCCAGCGCTATAGTTTCAAGGACGTAGGGTTCCTGTTCGTCGATATACGCGGTGATGTCATCCATTGAGGGATGATACGTTACCTCCAGACCGGTTAACTCATCCGTATCGTATCCGTTTTGATCCATCCACTCCTGGTTTGCAGGATGCTGGTAGATATCGTTTCCCTCCTCCAGCAGGCGCTCTGCTGTTTCAACGTTGTTCTCGTCTTCTATCAGGACGTTGATCAGGTGCTGAGTGTGCTGCGCGAAGTCGCTGTCCCAGGACAGGTAGTCCGGGAACCGGTCTGCGACGCGCTTTGCGTTCTCAAGGTACGTCTTGTCGTCTTCGACCAGTTCCTGGAGGTGTTCGAGGTGGTCTGGAACCGTGTCTACCTCATCGACCGGTATCGTTTCTCCAGTGATTGTCTCGTACCAGTTTGCGATACTGTGTTTCTTCGCATGTTCAGCGAGTTGAACGGTATAGGCAGGAAGCTTTGACGCGATCTCCTTTTCAAGCATCGCTTCCAGCTCATCCTGGTCGATATTTCGTCCATGCCCGTGCTGACGCTGGTACTCCCACTGTTTTACCCGGTCCACCGTTGACAGTTCAGGATCGTTGCCGGTGACTGTTCTGGACAGCGCCGTAAGCGCGTCCAGTTCATCGCTGTACGCATCGAACGCCTTCACGAGGTGGTCGTGGTATGGGGAATCCACCAGCATGGGGTCAAGACCGGGGAGACCACCGTTGCTACCGAGAGCACCGGTGAGATGGTCGATGACCGTCTCATCGTCGGGTGCGTACACGACATGATCGCCTATCTCAGTAAAGTACACACCAAGCTCGTCATCGCCCGCTCGGAGATTGGAGAGGAGCTGATCCTGTGCCACACCCGGAAGATCCTGAAACAGTCGACCGAACTCGTTCAGGCCGAGATAGTGCTTGTCGCCGTCAACCCGTTCGAGATCCTGCAGCAGTGTTCCCAGTTCATCATCTCTGAGTGCATCGTATTTGTCTATCAGTCCTGGATAGATGTCGTCCCGGGATGTATCACCGAGGTACTGCCGATACTGGTTCTCCAACTCATCAAGTGTCTTGTAGTCCACGGTGTCCGGCAGATCCGGCTGGTACACCTGCAGCCCGAGGAACCGGTTCTCATCCTCACGCAGTTCCCCTGCAACCTCCTCCAGATCGCCGTCATATGTCGGGAACCCGTCGTCAGGATCGTTCGTCAATGCAAGGATATCATCGGTATATTCGTCGACATCAATCCGGTCCGCGAGCACAACTGCACCGTATGTGTCCTCATCAAGCACAGGTGCCTCGATCGTGCCGTACACGATAACGCGCTTCATGTCGCTATTCGATAACGCAGCTTCTCCGGCAGAGATTTTGTCCGCTGCCAGCACCTCAGACCTGTGCAGTGCTGTTTCCCCGGCAGAGATCGTTCCAGCCTGCTCTACTGTGGACTCATACAGTGCCTGACCATCAACAGTGATATCGCCCACTGATCCAATGTAGGTGCTATAGGCTCCGTCTTCCCCCTTGATCGCTGCCATCGCATCGATCGAGTCATCATGCACCGCGTACCACCGCGGCCTGTACTCCCTAGCCATAAGTTACTACTTGTAAGTGACAATATAAAAAGAAATGTGTGCTGGAGTACGTATAAACGGATCAGAACAGGTCTACTCCTCCTCGGTCCCGGTCAGTTCGTGGTAGTTCCGGTCGGCGTGGTCCACGAACGTCTCCGGGTTGTAGGAGCCGATGTCGGAGACGATGGCATCGATGTGTTCCGCGGAGATCCGTTCGAACGCATAGTTCATGACCTGTACGTTGTCCGGTGCGTCCTCCCACACCTCGCTTCCACGGCGCTTCTCCCGTTCCTCCACGTGGTCGAAGACGGTGCGGTGATCGAATTTCCAGGAGTCCGTCAGCACGTAGACAGGAATCTCCCGTACCTGTGCGGCCTCCGCGAACAGTTCGCTTCCGATCTTGTTCAGCACGTGCCCCGAACTGGTGACCGCGTCCGCACCGAGCATCACCATGTCAGCGTCCTGCAGTGCGAGCCGTGCACCGCTATCCACGTAGTGCTTCACCGGGATACCAGCGTCCGCCAGTTCCTTTGCCGTGTCCCGTCCCTGGAACAGGGGCCGTGTCTCCGTGTTGTGCACTGTTACCTGCTGGTCCAGTTCGTCCGCGGCGTGGATGAGGGTACCGACCACGGTAGAGGAGTGGCAGTGCGTGAACACGGTGTCACCGTCCTCAAAAAGGTCTGCCGCGGCCCTGTGGATGTCGTCCTGGGCCGAGTCGATGTGGGCAAGCACCCGTTCAAAGTCTTCCGTGCTGAGCGCGATATCGATCGCGTTGAACAGGAACGGTTCGGTTGGCCGCACCCCTTTCAACCGTTCGGCTACGGCCTCAATCCGCTGCTGATGGATCCCGTCGTCATGCATCTCCTGCAGCAGCTCGACACCTGCCCGGGCCACCGCGGTTGCCCCCTGGATCTCGATATTCTCGATCTTTTTGATCACTGCATCGGGATCGGCCATGCTGTACCGTTGGTAGGCGGCTCACATAAAGGTATGGTGGAGAACGTACTATCCGAGAAAACCGTTACCGGTCAGGGAACAGGTTGTTCAGTGACTCGATGTCCCGCCGCCCGTGCTCCGTCATCAGTTTTCCGAGTTTCTTCCGCCAGATCGGGTGGAGGGATCGGTCCGGTATAAGGTCACGGAGCCGGCCGTTCAACGCCTTCCCTTCCTCATCGAAATCGGTGAGGATCACGACCGATCCCTCTGTGGACACGTTCCGGGCGAACCCGATCAATCCATCGGTATCGGTACAGGTGTGGATCGTGCTCGTGAATCCAGCCCGCTCCAGTGCCTTCCGATCGTTCCGCCCCTCCACGATCGCCGCGTCCACGTCCCGATCCATCTCCGCCACAAGCTGCTGTACCGCTGTCCGCAGATCCATGTCCAGTCCCTCCACGCCAACACGCCAACGATTATTAAGTATGCCGGTATTTCACAGTTTCCGTCTCCATGCACATGGTTCGAGGACCGTGATTGAGCAGGTTGAAAAAGGTTGGCGGCAGCTGTCCATGCATGACGAACACTCAGGAGGAGCTCGTGGAACACCTGCAGAAGCGAGGCGCCCTCTCAACGGACCGGATCATCGACGCGTTCCACAAAGTTCCCCGTGAACGGTTCGTTCCCGATGAGTACCGTGAACACGCCTACGTGGACACGGCGCTTCCGATCGGGTACGGACAGACCATCTCCGCCCCACACATGGTGGCACACATGACCGAGCTCCTGGACCCACAGATGGAGGATACGGTGCTGGAGGTGGGCGCTGGCAGCGGGTATCAGGCCGCCATCCTCTCAGCGCTGGCTGGCACCGTTACCACGGTCGAGATCGTGGAGGAACTCGCCCAGCAGGCACGTGACCGGCTCAAGGAGTATGACAACGTCACGGTGATCCATGCGGACGGCTCCACCGGCTACCCGCAGCACGCACCGTACAGCAAGATACTGTACACGGCCGCATCACCGAAACGACCACCGGAAACCGTGTTCGACCAGCTGGCGGAAAACGGGATGCTCATCGCCCCGATCGGTGATCGCAGCAACCACCAGACGCTGCACGTGTACCACAAAAAAGATGGCAAGATCACATCGGAACAGCATTACGGTGTCCGGTTCGTCCCACTCACCGGGGAAGAAGGGATAAGGTAGTTAGAGAAGATAGTCAAGCTCTTTCGCAGCGAACAGACTTTCTAGCCACCGGTATTTTTCCGCATCATCTATATAGTGAAGTCCGTCAGAGATTGCGTCATGGTTCCGCGTGCGTAACGCATCGTACGCCGAATGTTGCTGTAGTTCGTTTCGGCGTTCTTCATAATCTTGATCCGCGTATGGAGACGGATCCAGCCAGTCATCAATCATTGCTGCAGCGTCCTGCGCCCAGTCCTCTCCGTGATCCTTCCCGTACTCTGCTATCGCCGTCAGATCGGCAACGTTGTTGAACGACAGGGTTGTGGGATCGCGGTCTTCGTAGTGCTGCCACCACTTCTCCATGTCAACGTAATCGACACCGATATGATCCCTGCCCATACCAAGAGCTGATAGACACGTATTTAAATCACTTTCCTTCCTACACGAAACTGTCCAGCCCGCTCTGCCGTTCCTGCCGTGCATCCACCAGGCGGTCCACGGTGGAGTTGACGCGGTCCTCGGAGAAGTCGTGTTCATCGATCAGTACCTCGCGGATCCGTTCCTCATCTGGATCCTGGAAGTCGAAGTCCAGACCCTCCTCGATCGGCGGGTCCATGAAGAAGTCCCGGATCACGTTCGGATCCGCATCGTGCTCCCACTCCCATTTCTCGTCCTCCTGCAACTCAGTGAACGAGTCGTATGCGTCCACGAGTTTGATCGCGGTCTTCGGGCCGATACCGTGGATGCCGCCGGGATTGTAGTCGGTACCGACCATGATCCCGATCCACACCAGCTGCTCCCGGGTGATCCCCAGCTCGTTCAGTGCGTGCTGCAGTTCGATCTTCTCCGGGACGACCTCACGGTACTGTTGTTTCCCCGGGACTTTCCGGCGGCCGGTGATCGTCAGGTTTTTCACCATGCGGTCCGCGCCGAACAGGAGCGAATCCCAGTCCTGGCTGCCGACCGCCCACACCGTATCCTCCCGGTTCAGCTGTGCGGCCTGTGCCTCGCCTTCGCTCGGTGCCTGGAGGTAGGGGACGCCCATCGCGTCCAGCAGCTTCTTCGATTCCGTGATCATGTCCCCGGTCATCTCCGCGCTCTGCGTCGCCTTCTGGTACGCCTTCTTCAGCTTGCCTTCCTCCTTTAGCCGTTTCCACTCCGCTTTCGCTTCCTCACGGCGTTTCCGTCTCTCCGCACTCTCCTCGGCTTTCAGTTCCGGGGTCTCCCCGTCGTACACGTACACCGGTTTGATATTGTTCTCGAACAGTTTCACGGTCCGGTAGAACAGTCCGGACAGGTGGGAGGTGACACGGCCCTGTGAATCCTTGAGCGGGGTACCATCCTGCTGCCGGATGATGCTGAGAAACTGGTACAGCGTGTTCATCGCGTCGACCGCGACCACTTTGTCGTTCATTTCCTCGAACGACAGTTCCTCGGTTTCTATCAGGTCACCGAAGTTCGTTCCCATTGCTGCAAAAAGAAGTGGGAAATCAGTATTAAAAATAACGTGATTATTCCGACCAAAACTTCCGCTGTAGGGAAGTGTGGGTGAGAGCGTCAGCGTCCACCCTGGAGCACATGCTGTGTTAAAACGGATGTTGAAAAAAGGAGGAACGTTTTTCAAGGAGGGATGACCGTTACACGCTATGGCAACGTTGTGCGACTATTGCGGTAAGGCAGTAACGAACGGCATCACGTGCGAGCTTTGCGGGGCAACTGTCGGACCTGAACACAAGAGGGAGTACGGGTGTGAGGTCTGCAAAGGACGCACATCTGTGTGACATACGGGATCACAGCCTTTATCCATATAGAGGAGGTTTTTCGCTGTCGTAGCTCCAGGTCACAGCCACTGCGTTATATGATCGCGATCAACATGGCTGTGGAGAACAGGAGCAACGAACTGGATGCGAACGCTATACGGGCCCGGGTCTGCGGATCGGGAGGGTTGTTGATGTAGGACCGGTATCTGCTGGAGTATGCCAGTACCACGTAGAACAACACGCTTGTACCAGCCAGCAGCAGAACGATGATGACGTACACAACGAGATAGGACAGCGGTGAGGGTCCTCCGGAGATCATCGAGGCATGACTGAAAGGGCCAAACAGGTCTGGAACAGCAGAACGGACTGGTAGCAGAAGCGGGCTGAACAGGATGCCTGTACCAAGCGCCATCCCTATATCGCCAGTTTTCTGCATCCATAGCGGCTTGACTGTGGAGAACACGGAGAATGATGTCAGTACCGATGCCAGCTGAAGGAGGATGAACGTCACCGCCGCCACGGTAAGGACGGATCCGATGAAGAACGACAGCCACTCCATCACGTAGTACAGTGGTATGAGCAGAAGCAGAGCGATGGCAAGAGGGGCGTCACCGTCTAACACTGTGATCCCGGTCACCTGTCCCATGATGACTATGATACATCCACGGTATAAGAAACCTGCGGAGGACAGGAAGAGAAAGAATACGGGAGTTGAACCAGCTTGTTTACAGCCGGTTCATATCTGTGAGTTCCACGGAGCGCACGCCGTCAAGCCCTTCAAGCGTGTCCTGCACCTTATCGGCACCACCTTCCTGATCCTCAAGGATGGTGGAGACCTTGACCGCTTTCAGTCCGAATGCGACCTCTTCCTCCTCGATACCGTCGATATCAACAGCATCCTGGATATCGCTCTTCAGTGCATCAATGTCTGTTTCCGTGTCGTCTGGCATAACTTTGAACAGTACAACTACTTCTCCCATGTGTATAACCTCGTGTAGTATGAATAGTGTGCGGATCAGCTGTTACAGTTCGAGTTCCACGCCTTCCTCGGCGATATGGAACCCTGCATCCTCCACCTGTTGGCGTTCCTCCGAGTCCGGGTCCAGGACCGGGTTCGTATGGTTCAGGTGGGTGAAATAGATCTCGGTATCCGCTCCGTCCAGCTTCTCCAGGCTTTCCTGGATCGGTGGGTGTGGTACGCGTTCATACCGGTCTATCTCCTCCTCCGACCAGAACGTGCCATCGATCAACGCGATGTCTGCCTCTTCCACCCGTTCAATGGCTTCCTCGGTCCAGTAGTCGATATCTGTCATGTACAGGAGTTTCGTGTTCTCGGTCTCGATCATGAACGCGTGCGTGTCGGTCGGCACGTACCGGTGGACAACACCGACCGGGGTCACGGTCAGTCCCATCATCTCCACCGGCCCGTTTTCCGCGATATCGTTCACCACGATGTTGTTCCGGTCTATCAGCAGCCGGAACGCATAGTTATCCTTCAAAAACTCCTTGACGCTCGGCGTACAGTACACCGGCACCATGTTCGCATTGATAGATTCCTTCCCGAGATACAGCAGCCCGGTGATGGTCCCCAGTTCGCCATGACCCAGGAAGATACCGTCGATGTACGTGTCCTCCACCTGGAACCGGATGTCCGGCGTGGCGTCGAACAGGTAGTTCACACCTTTGTCCTCGTCAAACACCTTGAGACTGGTGGTGAACCGCTGCTTTGACCGGTCGTTCCGCGCAGTGGTGCAGGCATCACACTGACAGCCAAGATGTGGGATGCCGCCATCCTGCGCCGTTCCAAGAATCCGTGCTTTCATCGGTGTTACACCACGTTATCAGGCGAGAGCCGCGGAGGTTATGGGCCGCGATGTCCGCAGTCCGTGCAGACGTAGTCGTTCTTCAGTTTCTTGCATCGTCCGCACCGGGCGATCTCTGCTTCACACTCTGGACACGGAAAGACCACGAACGAATCGGCCGCATCAAGATTCTTTCCGCAGGTCACGCACTCCGTGCTCTCCATCTGTACTTGTACCATGCACCGGAATACTCCATCAAACTTTAAATATGACTCGCGTCTCCATGCTCCGGTTCACGACCGGTTCATCCCTCTTCCAACGAGATGCATGATCCATCCGAGGATACCTGTGACGATGCTGACCGGGAGCTTCAGCAGTCGTACCGTGGCAAACACGAGGAAGAACAGTGCCGCGGCAACGTGCTCCGGATGCGCGAACGCCTCCTCAACGGGCTCATCCACCATCGCCGCGATCTGTTCCTCGATCATCCCATCCTCTGTAAGCGGCGACCCGTCCTCGCCGTCAACCTGACTCATCACGGCCCCCACGCTGCCCTCCGCCGATGAGGATACCGCGTCAGCTGTCACCGACTCCATCCCGTTGAACCCGGTGATAAGCTGTTCCTCTTCCTCCGCCGTGAACAGTCCGGAGTCCAGCGCCGGCTCCATCACACCGTTCCGGGCAGCATCTGTCACGGACACGCCGATGCCCTCTGCCTCCGCCTCGGCCGCCTGGACCAGCAGCTCCTCATCGATGCTGTCTCCCTCGTGATCCGCCAGGTATCGCTGCGCGATATCGTCGGCGTGCTGCTCCCCTTCCGCGATCATCGGGTCACGCGCCTCATCGAACCGCTCCAACAGGAACTGGCGCTGGTCACCATCGAAACCACCCTCATCTATCACTGTTAAAAGCTGTTCCTGGGCCTCATGCACGGCTTCCGCTGCCAGCTGCTGCGCCACCAGGTCGGTCACCTGCTGAAGCTGGGCCAGTACCGTGGGATTCACCTCATCGGGGAGCTCCTCTCCAACCCCGTTCAATCCGTCGTCCAGCCCTGGCAGTTCATCATCCAGCTGCTGTTCAACGAGAACCGTACCAAGCTCGACAGCCCGCTCCGTTGCCGCATCCTTCATCTGCTGCTGTACCGCGGTATCGGTATACACCATGTAGCCGGTTCCAGCGGCGAGGAACAGTGACAGGACAACGATCAACGTGCCACCGGTCGAAAAGTAGGTCCAGAAATAGTTCTTCCCGTTAAACACGCTCCGCGCCTTGTACGACGAAAGCACTACCAGTGCCGGGACCAGGACCGCTGCAAGCGCCACAACATCACCGAACACCACGCCGGTCACCGCCACGAGGCTTCCCAAACTCTCCCACCGGAACCGCGCCGTGGAGATCACGGAAAGGTACGCGACCGGCACCACCAGCAGCCCCAGGAACAGGATTGACGGATCCGCAAGCGCCCATACATCCAGCGTCCGCAGCACATCACCGGACAGCGGGGACAGCACCACGCCCAGCACACCGATACCGGTCGCCACCAGTACACCAAGAAACGTCAGCAAGTCAACCCGGAGTTCGCGGCCGCGTACCGTCCACGACAGTTCACGATGTACACCCATCATACCCTGCACATCAGGTCTGCTGACATAAATACCTGCACCCCTCACCACCGGGACGTATTTTAACACGCCCATACCATTGATTTACGTCTCCCAATGAAGCCTTCCAGACGTATTCAGGAACACCGGAAAGAAGTCCTGGAAGTGGCCGCGGTCCTCACCGCCCTCATCCTGATCGGCATCATCCTTGTCAGCGACCCGGTCACGGCAGAAGACCGGTTCCTCATCCTCTCACTCCTCGCCTTCCTCCTCGCCGGCGTCAGCATCTACCTGAAACGCGATGCTTTACGTGCGATAACAGAATGGTAGAACACCTGTCTTCCCCGGTGAACGAGACCGCTGCCCATACTTAACGAATAAGGGTTCTCCAGTAGTCCCGGATACAGTTATTCTTCGGGGGGCATCGGGAGCGCAGTGTCTACCATTGTCGCTCCTTCAAAGGTGACAGTGAGTCGCGTATCTTCTGTGACGGGTGACGTATCGCGCATAATAGCACCGGGGAGGATGATTTCGTCCGGAGATCGTTCAATATTCCGGTGTCGTTTTTCATGTGGATGGGACACGAGGGTTTGATCGTCTCTGTGGATGGTGATATTCCCTTTATGAAGCAGTTTGTCGCCATCAATGTGCGCGATCCGTAATACGTCCTGATTGTTCGCGGCATCGTCAGGGTGTCGAAGCCATGAGATATTGACCGTGGTGTGCAGATCCGCTGCGTGCTGCACCGGCTGATCCAGATAGGTGATCCGTCCGTGGGTGACGCGTAACTGCTTTGGTTCCCCAAGCGTTGTTACAGGTTCTATGCCGTCCATGAGCTGTCGTAGCGCATTATCGCCGTTTGCTGCTGTCAGTTCACCGTCCTTGACGTACAGATACAGGTTGGAGATGCTTCGTTCTGAGGAGATTCTGGACTGTCCCTCAGTTGTGATCGCCGGTACAGTATATTCGCCGGCGTCCGTTACCAGCGTGACCACTGCAGCATCCGGGATCGGGAACCGGCTATGACCCATGAACGCGGTGTTGATATACCGCTCCTCCGCTTCAAGGATCGGTGTCACGTTCTCGTTCGTATCCGCCACCCGGTCACCTGCCAGCTCATCCACCCAGGCAGGGGGCTGGAACGGTCCGCCGTGCCGCCGGTTGTACGTGATCTCCCACCGGGTACGTTCACCGGTTTCAGGAGATTCAAAGACTACAAAAAAATCTGCTTCCACGAGTATACGATACGTCGTCTCATACCATGAGCGCTCACGAACAAGTAGGTGCCCCTCGCCGTCAACGATGCTCGCTGCTGAGGCCTCAGTATCGACCTCATACCGGGCATGGCGTTCACCATCCGTTACCACAACGCCTGTCTTCTCATATGCGATCGGCCACAGGAACTGGCGGAGAAACTGCCGATGAACCGTGTAGTCAGCACCAGCACGGTTCCATTTCCGAATGTCGTACGTGCGATTCCCTGTTTCGGCGTCGTAAACGGCACGCTCGCTTTTCGCCGAGTAATACTGTTCTCCAACGAATTCGCCGTCACCGTCACGGAGTTCTGAGAGGTACTGAATGGTGCGGTTGGATGGCTCCGGGGGCCGATTGGCAGATGTCCGCATGTATTCTTCTACATCAGTCTTTACTGTCAACTGTCGTTCCCTGATTGTTTCGCCGGTATCTTCATCAATCTCTGTTATCGTCGCATACACCTCCAATGGATCGCCGCGCACAGGACTCCACTGCTGGATCGGATACGGCACAGCGTACTCCTCATCAGGTGTTGCATCGGCGAGACTGGTAATGCCGTATCCTGCACCCGCCAGGAACGCGATGATAATTGCCGCTGGAAAGACTATTGCTAACCGCCCTGTCATTCCGCTCCCACCTCGTAGGTACCAGTCGGATACGGGAGTTCGTCACAGCCACGGCGTCTGTGGAACTGGTCGGCCTCGGCGATCACCCGGTCACCATCCGCAAGCCCTGCGAACGTCACGTTCAGCACCGGTGACTCCGGCGACCCGCGTGCGTGAAAACCCTGAACCCCAGAATCCTGGAGCGGCCGCTCCGTTACCTGGAACGTACCGTTGGGCAGGACTGTATGGAACATTGCATATCCGTGATCCTGTCCGATGTCTTCCCCATCAAAGTAAATCTCGTGAGCGAGTCCGGCCCCGGTCTCCTGGAGGTACAGGACATCCATGTTGTTGTAATCCTCCACGACAACAGTAACGTTCACACCATTGTCTGTCACTACAGGCTCAAACCTGACTTCATCAGCTGTTTCCGACAGTCGACAGTCAAAACCACTGGATATATCTGATCCACCACCGTATGCAAGTCCAGCAAGCAGTGCGAGTACGATTATAGCGACTTTTCGATACGGCGTGCCGTACAGTTTCTGAACAGGACGGACGATTGACCGCACAACCTGTCGCCGTATAAGAACGGGCCGCACGACATTGACGATGACCATGGTGACATAGGTGTTCACAGCCAGGATAACGACGAACACTGCCAGTGCAAACGAAAGATACTGGCTCACCAACGAGAGATTCACATACTCAAGCCCGTGTTCAAACGAGAAGCTCAAGAGAAACATGCTGACCCCACTGAATAACCGATCCAGTGCCGATACCGCGAACGCATCTCCGGCAGAGGTCATGTACCGCACCTGCAGCACGGAGTGAAGCACAGTACCTGTCACGACAAGCACCGGGACGAATGCAGTTTTCACCTGCCGATTCCACTGCAGGACCGGCTGATCGTCCAGATGCAGGATGCGATCAAGCACCGGTCGCACCACGGTTACGGTGATAACTGCCAAAATGATCGAAACAACTACTGCAATCAGTACCCCCTCAAGATACCGTAACGGGTTGGACAGCAGGCAGGGATAGTATGCAGTACCCCGCGCACAGCTCGCGCTTCCAAGAATGACAACCGCGGCCACAAACGGCGCAGCAACGTATACAAACGGCCGCCATACACTACGACGTAGCCATGATCTCAGGGCCATACTCTCATATTACAGCATCTGGTATATATTATGCCTTGCCAGAACACGCTTCCGATAGGACGGCAGTTGAAGCAGCAGTTCCGGAGAAGGTCCCAGACAGCATCCTCACCGTACTCATCAACGAGGTACATCGACAAAACGTGCCCGCCGTGGTACATGTTATCCGCAATGGTTGAAAAGTCACCGTCCCCCCCGAAATCGTCTCGTTCAAATCCTCAACAGCCCCTGGGGGGGAACTGCTCCTCAACTGTCGGGGTGTTGTAAACGTAGTATTCAGTCAGGCCGTCCACACCCCAGGGACACGGTGATTTTAAATACAGTACATCCCATGAAGTGTATAGAAAATAGGTGTGTTCCCGTTGCGGCTGCGTACATTCCTGAAATCAAGTGTTCTTGTTGTGCTCCTTGTTGCCGGACTGGGGGTCGCATCCGCTGATGAGTTGCCTGGGACGTTGGAAGGACAGATTACGACCGATCCGTTCATGACCGATGGCGGGGACACCGTTGTGGGGACAGGGAGTGGCGTGTACGTCTTCGATGATGGCGGGGTTCAATATTATATGGCGATGCCGGCGCCGGTGTCCGATGTTGTCCATGTGGGTGGGGCGGAGTTCGTGGTGGTGCTTGCGGATACACCGTTCGACAATGTTCGGTACGTAGATGTTGCAGAACAGGAGGAGCGCTGGTCGGCGCGGACTGCTGCCGATATTTACGATGAATATGTCGGGAAGACCACGGTCACGCTTGATGTCTTCGATCTGCAGGTGGCTGATGACGTAGCAGTGGTGGCGACTGCGACCGGGGTGGAAGGGTTCGATATGGCGGACGGTGACCACGCATGGTCGGCGGATATCCATGAAGCGGTGTGGACGGTGACCACGCATGACGGTGCACTGTTTGCTGGCAGCCATTACGGCTATCTGCACCGGATCGATCCGGGGAGCGGCGAGATCCAGTTCAGGGAGCGCATCGTGGACCCGTACGAGAGCGATGATGACGACATTGGCCCGGTAGCGCGGCCGATCTGGGACGTGGAATCCGTTGGCGGCGCAGACGCAGTTGCGGTCGGCGGTGAGGACGGGTACGTGCATTTCGTGGATCCTGACACAGGTGGCATTGACGGGAGCGAAGACCTTATCGGGTACAGTATTGGTGCCCTTGACGATTATTATGAGGATCGGACCCATCCGACAGCACAGCCGGGTGAACCGTTTTTCGATAATATCGAGCTGTACACCGTCGATGATATCACGGATGACGGTGCTGTCGATCTGGTGGCGGTGACGCGGGAAGAAGATGCGGGCGGAACACAGGATGAGGAACTGCATCTGGTGCAGTCGATGACACAGAACACGGACTGGACGCTCCCTGTCGACATCAGCGGGGGTATCGCGTACACGGCGGCACTGCATGGGGGTAGCGTTGTCGTACCTGAATCACCGGGAGGGACGTCACAGGATGTTGCCGTGTACAACCTTGAAACCGGGTTAGAGGAGGATACACTGACGGTTCCGACCGTTGGCAGTGATCCAGGCGGCGATGGTGCAGCGTTCGCAGCAGGGAGCGATACGCATATCGCGGTGGTCGCGGACAGTGGGGATATGACGTTGCTGGATGCGGACGGCGATCTTCTGTGGAGTTTCCCGCGTATCACTGATTTTGTGGTCGAATCAGGCGAGTTCCGGCAGGGGATGGAGGACTACCTGGTATACGACCGGTACGAGGATCAGCGTGACACGTTGCACCGGACGTTTATGCTCCGGGACGGTGATGACGGTAGCACGGTGTGGTCCGAGCACCAGAACATCACCGCCGCTAAAGAGTCACCGATTCGTGATATCGAACAGATAGAGCCGGTGACGGGAAGTGGAACAGATATTATGCTGGTGGCGGGACCTGATCGTGGTTCGGATGGCAGCGACCGACCGTCAAGCATCGGTGTGATGGACGGATCTGACGGCGATATCCTCCGCAATTTTGTGCTGCAGAATACGGACGGCCAGTTCCCGCAGCTCTCCCCCTATGAAAACATCTCTGTTGCCTCGGCGACTGTGATCGGTGATGCAGGCGGGACTGGCAACAATCATGCTCTGGTTACGGCAGACGATCGGCTGTTTGCGATAGATCTCCGGACCGGCGATATCGTCGGACAGCGATTATTCCGTTATCACGGCCCACCGCCAGAACATCAGGATGACGAGGAAGAAGCGTATGCACCGCAGACGCTGGAATGGTTCGATGAGTGGCGCCCGCACGTGGTGGCGGTCGGTCCCGGTGACCGGCCGGATATCGCGTTCATCGACCGGAACCATAACATCACCCGGCTGGAACAGGACGGAACCGGTGACGCGTTCGAGCTGACTCCACGGGAAGCGATCGACTTTGACCATTATATCCAGGACTACAGCGTTATCGGGGATGTGACCGGTGACGGCTATGACGAGCTGCTGGTCGAGGTATCGGGCGATGACGGGATGGAGCGGATGATCGTGAGTGTGCGGGATGGTGAGGTCCTGTTCTCGTCAGGAGAGCTACGACACCGGAGCGGACTCTTTTTGCTGGAAGATGACCTGACCGGGAACGATCAGCGCGAATTCGTGACACTGCAGCGTACCGATCAAGGTGGGGGTGCGGAGATCGCGCTGTACTCTGCGTCCACCCAGATATGGGGTATGACGTTCCACCGGTTCGCTGGCGATATCGCTACTGCACAACCGGTCGCATCAGCCGGCGATGTCACTGGAGATGGGTCACCAGAGCTCGCCGTCGGCAAGTTGCATGCAGGAGGAGAAACGCGGATCGATATATACGATGTGCAGGCCGACGACGTCGTTGACAGCATCACGTTACAGCCGGAAACGGAACGGCAGCAGGACGAGGTTACGTCCCTCAAGTATCTGCAGCAGATTCCGGATCAGACAGGGGATGGAACGCCGGAACTGGGTGTCGTTGTCGGCGATCATGGTGTCGTTTTTGGGGACGATGATGGCGGCCCCGGGTTTTACATCGTGGATCCGCAGGCTGGCGAGGTGCTTGTCAGCGGTGACGGCACGCCATCAGCGTTTATCGATATCGGCGATCGAACTGGTGTCCTCGGATCGAACGGTGAGCTCACCCTTGTTGATGTGACGGATGCGGTTGAGATCGGCCCGCTGGATGATACGCTGGAACTCGACCTGTCCTGGTCGTTTGCCGGCGACGAGATCCATGATACCACGATCGAAGTGAACGACCGGCCAGTGCATCAAACAACTGATACCGCGATGACGCTCCGATTACCGCCGGGCGAACATGATATAACCGTCCGGAGCACAAACCAGGACGGGATCACCGTGTACGATACAGCACAGGTGACGGTGACGGACGATTCAGACAGCGATACCCTGCTGTTCGGCGCGACGGCGCTCCTGTTCGTCATCATCTTCCTCCCCAATCTGCTGCGACGGGTGCGTGAGTGATACACATGACAAACGCGATCGAGACGACAGACCTGACGAAACAGTTCGGTGATCTGACCGCGGTCGACGGGATCAATCTTTCCGTGGAGCAGGGCCGGATCCACGGATTCGTCGGACAGAACGGGGCCGGAAAGACGACAACGATACAGATGTTGGTAGGGCTGCTTTCACCGACTGCAGGATCTGCAACGATCTGCGGTGAGCCAGCCGGATCGCTTGCGGCGAAGAAACGGATCGGGTACTCGCCACAGGAGCCACAGTTCTACAGCACGATGACCGGGTACGACTACCTGCGGTATATGGGAAAGACAGCGGGGATGGGCGGCGATGCCGCGGACCGGGCCAAGGAGCTGCTGGAATGGCTTGATTTGGACGATGCCGCACACAAGAAAATCGGTGGGTACAGTGGCGGTATGAAACGGCGGCTGAGCATGGCGCAGGCGGTGATCCATGATCCTGACGTCTTGATCCTCGACGAACCGACTGCAACCCTTGACCCGGAAGGACGGAAGGAAATCATCGACGCCCTGCAGGATATGACCGACGAAGGCATGACCGTATTCGTCTCTAGCCACGTGCTCGACGAGCTGGAGAAGTTCATCGAATATGTCACGATCCTGCACGAGGGCACACTGGTCGAATCCGGTCCACTGGACGCGATCCAGGACAAGGTGGAGACCGAGGGCGGTCTGCAGGAAGCATTCCTCGAGATCGTCAACGACGATACATCCGGGGACACCAAGAAGACAGCTGAAGCGGAGGCGGATTCGTGATGCGGTTCCATGTAATCGCACGGAAATCACTGGAGGACTTCACCAGTTTCAAGGTATTGCTCCTGTTCTTCATCCCGTTCCTCCTCATCACCGGTGCAATGGTGTCCGGGTTGACCGATCCTATGCTGGACAACCTGGATATGTTACCGCTCGAGACGCAGGAGAACGAGCTGTTACCGGCGTTCATCCAGTTCGCCATCCTCTGGGGGGCCGGCATCCCGCTCATGGTACTTATCGCGATCCTTGCCGCGAACACGATCGCAAAAGAGGAGGAATCCGGCACGCTCCGCATCCTACTCAGTAAACCGGTATCACGGACCGCGGTGATTGGCGGCAAGTTCGCTGCAATCTTCGTGTTCTCCCTGCTTGTCACGACAGCGGGACTGCTTGCAGGTGGATCGCTCCTGTTCATCCTGTCCGGTGCCGTACCGCAGGCGTTGAGCGGCAGCCTATTCCAGATCCTCCTGCCAACCCTGCTCTACGCGGCGTTGATTGCGTTCTTCACCGCTTCGATCGGGACGTTCCTTGCCACATTCACCGCGAACCGGTTGCAGTCCGGACTCTTGACGGCGGGTGTCGCAGTCCTGTTCTTCGCGTTCATCCCGATCCGGTTCGTCACCCAGTCCAGGGAACTGTACGAACCGTACCGCCTCTACCTGATTGATGTCAACTACCACTTCGGAAATATCCTGATCTACCTTTACAACCTGATGGATGTCCCGCTCCAGTCGCCGGTGCAGCAACAGCTTTCGTTCACCACCGGTGTGTTCACCGATCCAGCTGGGTACACCGCTGCGTTACTCGGTGGGCTGCCAGCAACGCTTGAACCGGTCGATCACATCGCACCCGAGCTATCGCTTGCGGTAATCGTCGTGCTGTCCCTCCTCTCCCTGATCACCGGCATCCTACATTTCAACCGGAAGGACATCCAGTAAACAAATCACCCCCGTTTTACATGTCATCGAGACAGCACGGGATACAGTTAAACCGGTTGTACCTTCGAACTCCGCTCTTTGATAGTCCTTCGGCAAAGCATTTGTCGCAGAATTTGGATATTGCCTATTTGTTCTCCCCAGAGACATGTTGAGAATTTTCGAGTTTTGGATTGTTTCCGAGTGCGCTCCCACTGGCTTCCGATAGGAAGACAGTTGAAGCAGCAGTTCCGAAGGAACTGATGCGCCCTGGAGGATGTCGAACACGAAACCGTTGGTTTCTCGGTGCGAAACCTCTAAGAGTGCTCCCTACCGACTTCTCCTGTTGGAGATGGCGGTTGAAGCATCGAACGTATGTGAGATGCGCCCTGGAGGATGTCGAACACGAAGACTGCGTCTTCTCGGTTCGAATCCTCTTTCTAGCACTGAGAAGTGCGCCCTGGAGGATTCGAACCCCCGCTCTGCACGTATTTGCATTCGAAAACCTTCCGGTTTTCTCGTCCTCACACCGTTTAGCACGGAGTTCGGTTCCGCAACGTGCCGTCTTGTCCGCTAGACCAAGGGCGCATACAGTATTCGGGCTACAAGAGAGATGTGGGAGAGACTTTTATGTATGCTACCGTACGGGGAGGGGGTTCCAGTGGTTGCACTAGTGCCGCCGGTATTTTCGTTGTATTGCGGTGCCTGCGGCTGCTGTGGACACGGCTGCTACGCCGGCCCAGTAAGTGGGTGGCGGGGTCTCGGCGGGGAGCACGGTGATCGAAACGGTGTTCAGAGCTAGGCCGGCAACGAGGATGGGGGCGGCGATCACTGCCAGCAGTTTGGCGACCGCGTTCAGCTGCCGGTCGTACCAGAGGCTGCGGACAAACGGTTTTATCGGTCCTTTTCCGGTGCGGAACGCATAGAACAGGAACATCGACAGCACCGGTGCGAGCACGAACACGTGCATGATGAAGAGCGCAGTCAGCAGCTGGTGCCCGAGGCTGGCAGGGCTTCCGTCCAGCATTCGGACATAGGCGAACGATTCTGCGGTCCCCACCATCACCGCGCCAACATTGAGGGCCAGTACGATGAGAAACGATCCTGCCCCCATCTCAAGCTTTTCCGTCTCCACCATACTATAACATAGTCTCGGTTCCTGCTTATTGAAGGTTACGTGGGTGGCTATGGATGGTGGGTCTCCGGGGTCCTTATGTTCCCTGCTTGTGAGAGAGTTCAGGAAGATCCATGGGAGGAGGGCTGGATAAGAGACAATCTTTATATTCGGGAAACATGGGTCGAACTGGAAGAATATCCTTGACTCGGCCTGATGAGAACTGATGGTCGACGCCTCACAAAACCGCCGTAATACCCCGTAATACGCCTGTTTTCAAAGGATATATAAGGCGGCCACGGTGAGCATATACATTGATGCCCGACGTAACGAAGAAGCTATCTGATCGGAAGGCACCACTCGTTCTCATCGCACTTACTCTGCTTGTGTTATCCGTATTTGTCGTGGCACATGATGGGGATCACTGGTTGGAGGCGGACGACAGCCTGAACCCGGATGCAGATTTCGTGAACACGACACCAGAAGAATCTGAAGCTGTTGTAGCAGAATATCCTCACTGGTCTGATTTTGGGCAAACAGTTCCCATAGCGTTCCGAGGTGAAGATATCTATGTGAACATATCATTCCTTGAAGACGATGACGAAAACGATCAAGCACCATTTAACATAACAAACATATCTGGAGGACTGGTTGATTCAGGAGTAGGAAACCAAGCAGATGGCGTATTCGGTTTATCTACTGACTCTTCGAATGCTTCGGAAGATGGCCGGTACGTGTACTGGGGAGACTGGAATGATCCGGATGATCACCGCCATATTGACCTTGTATCTTCTGAGTACAACGTGACTGGGCGTATAGCGCCGACGTCAGGAGGTTCGCTTACCAATGTGAAGATTGAGCTTCGGTACTGGGAGAACCTGTCGCTGATCGATCATGAGACCCGGGATGACATCAACCTGACGGTTGATGATTGGCCTGAGGAGGGCGGTGAGGAGAGAATATACCGTATTAATACGTCAACGCTTGAAAAATTCTGGATCGGAGTGACCGCGGACGGCTACGGCTGGAACTACAACCCGAGCCGATCCGTCGGTGCCGATGATGGGAATTGGGAGGTTCCGTCCGTTGAGTTGCCGCACATAAATGATATTGGTGCGTTGCATGTTGGAAATGGTCCTACCGAGGCCACGGTCGTGGGCGAGCTGGTATACGAGGATGGGACGCCTGCAGAAGGTGTCGAGGTTCGACTGACCGGTATGTGTGAAGAGTCGCTGCGATGTTTCTCGCGGATGCCGTACATGGAACGGCCACCTGTCATGACCAATATGACGAACAGCTCAGGATATGCTACATTTAATGGCGTGTATCCCGGTGCGTTTATCGAGGAAGGAGAAGATATTATATGGGAAGATATGGCGGCGTACAGCGTAAGTGTGACGAATGATTCGGTGGCACGGGTTTCTGGTGATGTATTTATGCCTGATTTCTTCCTGGAGGGCGAGGGCTTCTTTGAGGAAGAGGTTGAGGTGACGGACACGGTTGGCCACATCAACGGAACGATCGAGGGTGATGACGAGGCGACGTATGTAATTGGTGCGATGAACACGGAGACGGGTGAGGCGCTGCGGTTGGCGCCTCAGGAGAATATCAGCAATATTTCGGTTCGTGCCCTTCCGAACGGCACATACTCTGTTATTGCAGCAGAGGTAGAGGGCGGGAATCCGGTTGCCATGACATCGGAGACCGTGGAGATCGAAACAGATACTACAACGACCCTCCATTTCGAGTTCCCGGAGACCGTGACATTGACTGGGAACGTGACAGATGAGGCGGACAATCCTGTGGAAAATGTTCGGGTTGAGGCAGAGAACCAGACAGACTTCCAGTTCTACTCCACCCGGACCGAAGCCGACGGGAGTTATACACTGCAGGTGGTGAACGACACGTCTTACGATGTGCGACTGTTCCCACCACACGACAGCGAGTTCTCTGAGACAACGGAGAACGTTGCTATCAATAAAAGCGAGACGGTGAAGAATTTCACGCTCAGCACCGGTGAATGGCTGGCCGGATATGTGGAAACGTCGGGCGGCGAGCCGGTTGACGCTCATGTGTACATATGGGGTGACAGCACGTTCCAGGATGCAGCGACGGATGAGGACGGGTTCTACAATATCACTGGGCTTGAGGCTGGTGAGCAATATAGCTTTAATGTATATCCGTTTGAGCCTGGAGTTGAGCGGAACCGCTCAACGTTCACGCTTGTACAGGGACAGGATTGGCGGAACGTAACGCTTGAGGCAGACACCCGGGATATCAGCGGGTTTGTGACGGATGAAGCAGATAATGCATTGAATGCGACGGTCCGGCTGGTGAACCATGACCAGAGGCAGCGACAGGAGGTTGAGACGAACAGCAGCGGCGGATACAATTTCACGGACCAGCCGCGGCATAGCTATTATACGATCCGTGTCCGACCGGATAATGCAAGCTTCGGACCGGATGATCAGTCATTTGGATTGTCCGACGACCGTATTGTGGACTTCACGTTGGAAACCACGACCAGTGTCTCCGGATACGTGCTGGATGAGAGCGATACCGGGGTGGAGAACGCAGAGGTGTTCGCATTCAACTGGACGACAGACACGTACGGTTGGACACGGACGGATGCAGATGGGTCATACCAGATCGAGCTTCGGGAAGGCGGATACAATATCGAGGCATGGAAGGAAGGGTTTGCACCAAACCTGTCCACGGTAGTAGAGGTTTCCGAAGAATCAACGCAGAACCTTACCCTCTCCCAGGGAGTATCTCTCTCCGGACAGATCACGGAGAACCAGCAGCCGACACCCTACAGTGGAGAGATCGCGGTCTGGAACCGTGAACATGAAGCATTCGGTCATTCAGAGATCGTGAACGGTGAGTACAACATCACCGGATTACAGGATAATATAGCGTACAACGTCTGGTTCAGAGTGGATACGGACGAATTTACACCGGATAGAGAGAGCGTTGACCTTTCAGAGTTGAGCGAACCGTATGAAAAGAACTTCAGCGTGGCCGGGAACAAGGGACAGAAGCTGAACGTGACTGTTACATCCAGCGGTGCACCTCTGGCGAATGCGACCGTAAGAACCCCGCTCAGAGAACGGACGACGAATGATGCAGGGTTTGTCACATTCCCGAACCAGTCCATCGGTGGGTTGACGATCAGTATTAATAAGGACGGGTATAGGGGTGTGCTTCGAACGGAGAACATTGATCGGCCAGGACAGCTGGGTGTCGAAGAATACAAATCCCTCTCGGTATCCCTGGACCAGGTGGTGGAGACAGAAGTAGATGTGAACGTGACACGCGATGGAGAGGCGGTCAGCAGTGTTTCCACAGTGTTCGTGTCCAACGAGACCGGTATCTCACAGCATTCAAGTGCCGTGACCGGTGGGGACGGAGAGACAACTGTAGAAGGACTTGTGGATGGAGACTACCTGCTTACCCTGGGTATCAGTGAAGATGAGGTGCATCGTGATTCGGTCACCGTTGATTCAGATGCAGGAGCACAGACCAGCGAAGGATTCGATGGTTCTGAATACGATGTATGGTTCAATGCAGAGTGATACAGATGAGTAAGAATAATACAACACGATTCGTGGCGGTCCTCGTTGCAGTACTTCTCTTTGTGGGAGCTGGTGCAGCGATGGAGGCGAACATCCAGCCGTCCAGTCCAAGCGATATCACGCTGGACAGTTCGAATAATTACGAGGTAGAAAAAGAGTTTGATGGGACCGCGTCCACCGGTGATATCACCAGCTATACGTGGGATCTGGTTGGGTCAGGCCAGTCAGATACCGGGCCGCAGGCAGAATTCACGTTTGACCGGGACAGTTCCGGTACCAACACCATCCGGTTAACCGTGTCGAACGGGACCCACAGTGATGTGGATGAAGTGACGCAGGTCCTGCACGATGAACCACAGGTCACGATTACCGGTCCGTCATCGCTTGATGAGGATGAGGAAGGTACCTGGGAAATTGATGACTTACAGAATGAATTTGATGGCCCAGTGAGTTATACGTGGGAGGTTGATGGTTCTGAAGAGGCCACAGGTGATGACTCATTCTCCCACAGTGCCAGCAGCGACTTTACTGTAACATTGATTGTTGAGGACAATGCTGGACTGACCGATTCTGACACGGTCAGCGTCAATGTCGATGAAGAAGATGACAGTGATGATAGTGATGATGACAGTGGATCCGGTTCCGGTTCCACCGGTCCTGCACCGTCTGTACCGAGCGATGTGTTCTCGGAGCTGGTGGGTACGGTGCGGGCCGGTGACGTTGCGACGGTGGAGATCGAGGAGGATGATGAGTATGGAGTACGATCGATTTCGATCTCGGTCAATACGTATACGCGGGATGTGCGCATCACTGTGGAGAAGCTGGATGAAGAGCCAGCTGATGTCACGGTGGACGTGACGCGTAACGGTGAACGTGCCGTGTCGCACTATATGGATATTGAAGCGGAGAACCTGGACGATGACCGTATTGATGACAGCACGATCGAGTTCAACGTGGAACAGGACTGGATCGATGCGAATGATATCGATACAGAAACGGTCCGGCTGGAGCGGTACCATGACGGTGACTGGCAGGAGCTTGTCACGGAACTCGTGGATGGTACGGGTGCGACGTGGGTGTTTGAAGCGGAGACGCCCGGATTTTCATACTTTGCCGTGACCGGTGCGTCCACGGAAGAGGAACCGGATGATGAAGAGGAGGATGTGACCGCGCCTGATGAAACAGATGAAGAGGACGAGGTTGAGGATGCGGATCCGGTTGATGAGACGGACGATATGGATGATGCACCGGCTGAAACGGTAGAGGAAGAGGAATCGTTGCTGGACCGTACCGGTGTTTTCCTGCTAATCCTGCTGGTGATCGGCCTGGTGGCCGGTGGCGTGGTCCTGTACCGTCGGAAGGAGCAGGCCCGTTCCATGTTCAGGGATCTTTCTGGGAACTAGAGTGTCGCGTCACCGTCGTCGGGGTTCAGGTACGTGTCCGCCCATCCATAGTTCAAGCTGGAGGCGGGTAATCCGCAGGGTGTGCGGGTTGAAACGTCTGGGTACGTTTCTCTAACTCTGGAGAGAACCAGCGTTTATTAGCGTGAGTCGAGAAATGAAGGGTATGGTTGAGTATACAGGGTGGAAGTCCACGGTACTTGGGGTGCATACTACCCGTATCTTGGTGTCTGTTGTTGCCGTGTTATCGTTTGCGACCGGACTGCTGCATATGGGGATGGATACTGTTTCTGGCCCACTGGGGGCGGTGATACCGCTATGGATCCAGAATCTGTCCGGGTTTACGGGAGCATTGACCGGGTTTGTCGTGTTGAGCGTGATGATCGGGCTGTGGGGGAGGTACCGGGCAGCATGGCGGGTTGGCGTCATCGTCGTCCCGTTGACGATGGTCCAGGCGGTGCTGCAGGCAAGTATCCTGTCCGTTCCGTTGATTCTGGTCGCGGTGCTGGCGACCGTGGGCCTGTACAATAACAGGGATGCATTCGGGCGTTCGATCGGATTGACGTTGACGCAGAAAGTTTCTATGGGCGCGGTCATCGGCGCAGTAGTCTACGGGACGGTAGGGGCGTACACGCTTCGCCATGGATTTACACAGGATCTGACACTGTTTGATGCGTTCTACTATGCGATCGTAACGATGAGCACGGTGGGATACGGTGATATCGCCCCGGTGACGTTGGAAGCCCGCATCTTCACGGTCTCACTCATCGTCGTCGGTGTCGGAAGCTTCACTGCGTTCGTCGGATCCCTGATCGGACCGATCATCCAGCACCATCTCCCGAAAAAAGTGGAGGGCCGGCGGAACAAGCGGGAGCAAAAACGCGCTGAATAACCGGGTTATGCGCCCTTCAAGACGGAGGACGCGATCACAGCAGTGCGTCCCGGATATCGTCGTTCAGCGTATCGAACCGGTCCAGGTAGTCTTGCCGGTCATCCGTGAATGATTCCCATTGCTGCGCGAAGTCGTCCAGCTGTCCCGGCGGGTAGTACGCGTCCAGGTCGATGCCGTCCACGTGTGTGGGTAACGCCATGCCGTACACGTCATCGAGCTCCCAGTCCAGGGTGCCGCGCGTGGTCTGATCGAGGATGGTCACGGTGTCGTCCACGCCGATGTCGTTCCCGGCGGCGTCACCGGTGTTGATGAGGTAGCTGTCGACGTCGGTGTCAGCGATCAGATCGTGCAGCCGGTTCCCCTCCTCCCCAGGCGGGCCGATGATGAACGGGTTGAACCCGGGGACGCGCACCGCGTCACCGTCCTTCTCCGGGTCCGCGGCACCGGTCTCCACTGATTCTCCAAGCATGAAGGTGGATGCTGCCTGTGCATCCGTCAGCTTCGCGATAGGCGGCAATAGGCTGTTCCGTGCGATGAAATATATCTGGTCGAGTTCCGGCATATCGATATGTTCGGATGCGCTTTCAAGCATGTCCCTTGGTACAACGGCCCTGCCATTGGCGGTGAGGTCCGTGTTGTGGAAGTCCACGTGTCCGTACCGGTCCACGTCCACGTTCTCCAGGACTGCTCCTGCGCTGGTCACGGCACGGTACAGTTCCTCCTGGCTGTCGGTCAGTCCGTTTGTCTTCGAGTACAGGCCGTTCCCTTCCGTCCCGATCACGGTTCCATCCGGCAGCAGTCCCACCACATCATCCTGCAGCATTTCGGCCGATTCAGGCGGTTCCAGTCCAAATCCGTGGCTGGTAAGCGTGGATTTCCCGGTCCCGCTCAACCCGAAGTAGAGCTGGTGCACGTCCTCCAGTCCGTCATCCTCGATGGTGACGCGTTTCGTCCCGGCGTGCAGTCCGAGCCCGCCCGCCTGCTTCACGTCGTACATGAAGTTCCGGAGAAACGACTTTTTCCCTTCACCCGTATAGTCGCTGCCCAGTACCGCGGTCGTGCCCTGCTCCGGCCACACCAGGATCCCGGTCCCGTCCTGGTCCGGAAGGTGGTACGTCTCGAAATCCGGTTCATCACTGTCCTCCTCGTACCGTTCAAACAGCGTGTCCAGCGCCAGTGCGATCCGGGCATAGTCCTGCGGAACGTGGTACCGGCACTGGTATGGCTGTTCGTCCCCGATCTGGAAATCAAGCGTGATCATGTCACGGTCCGCACCCTGTTCCCGCACCTCCTGCAGCGTCAGGTATTCAGCCAAACCGAAGTCGTGGTCGACCGCGTTCCATGTCCTGTCACTGCTCCGGGACCGGAACGCACTTTCGAACGCGAGCGACCCGTACACGGTCTCCACGCCGTCTTCATCGGCCAGTTCACGCAGTGTTTCACGGGACGGGTTGTACAGGGATCCAGTATCGTCGGTGTCACCAAACCTACCCATTGTATTACGACGTATTACATCGTTGTTTATATTTGTTTAGTTTTGTCACAGAAGGATAACAGCGGCGGGAAAAACGAGGACGCAGTCACATCGGGGTTCGTGCATGGGTGTGGTTCATCGGGATGTCGGTTGTGTTGATCTGGGTCATGAGCTTCAGGCAGGTCGGGTCGATCCGCTGTACCGACTCCTGGTACACCCAGTCATGCTCCCGTTCCGGGTACAGATTGTGCAGTTTCTCGTGGACGCACGTGATGTAGATGTCCTGGAGGGACCGGCTGGACCTGATGTAGATATCGTCGTTCCCGGTCGTGTACCCGACCATATCGTCGTACTCGGATACGTTCCAGTCCTGTAGGCGGATGGTGTACCCGTCGATCACGTGCTCCTCCTGTGTATCCACTGATTCAACGTCCACGCCGGGACCGAACCCGCCCTGGATCGCATCCGCATACCCTTTCTGGTACCCGTACACTGCTCCGAGGCTGGCGGTGAGACCGGCGAACACGCCGAAAAGGATGGACAGCAGGAGCTGACGGCGCGTGAGCATCACCCATCAAATCGGGAGAGAACTGTTTAGAGCAGTGAGGAAGTTCCCGACAGGCGTTGAAGATGGTATCAGTCCGGGCACAGGGGAACTCCCGTATCATGTACAATCCTCCGGGGGACTGGAACGGCCCGGTCGACGGCGCAGGAAGAAGATTACATAAACGGGTGTATTCAACACGTACCTATGCGCGTGCTGAACAGGGACACCGGCTCAGTGATCCCGGAGGTTGAGCACAAGTCCAGCCCGCTCCAGAAGTTCATGGGCCTCCGGTTCCGGAAGGCGGGGCGGGCATTCTTCTCGTTCAACCGGCCGACACGTGCCGCGATCGACATGGCGCTGGTCCGCGGCCCGCTGGACATCGCGTTCATCAACGAGGACATGGAGATCATGGAGATCCACGGCGCATTCCCGCTCACCCACCATCCGGCCACGTGGCGGCTGTACCGTCCAGAGAATCCGTACCGGTACGTGCTCGAGGTGGAGAAGGAACTGCTGCAGGAACGCGAGTTCAAGGAAGGCCACCAGGTCAAGATCGTCGAATAAAACGCGGTGCCTATCGATCGTTCTCTGTTGATTCTTCACCGGTTTCATCGAGCGGTTCCGGCATCGCCATCTGTTCGCCCCGGATCTCTTCACGCACCTTCTTCCGGAGCCGGTCCGCGGTCTCTTTATCGATATCCATGATGGTCGGGTTACCGCGGCTGACACCGTACGACCCGGCCGTGTCCAGTGTGAGCGTGGCCAGGTTCCATCGGCGCTGCAGGATGGTCTCCGTCTGTATCACGTCCTGCACCCGGCGGTACACCACGACCGCGGCATCCCGGTGCCAGAACCCGTTCCGTGCAGACATCGACTCCTCCGTCACCGCGTACCCCCGGTGCTTCCACCGGTAATGCGCCCCGACAACCGCGACAACAAGAAGTAGGGGGATGAGGGCCGGTGGCACCTGGAGCGGAACATCCACGAGGTACGGTACTGCTGCCAGCACCGCCAGGAACGCTGTGGCCGCCAGCAGGAACCGGATGACGTACCGGCGGCGCGCCCGTTTCGGCGGTCGTTTCCAGTCCACGACCTCACCCGGCATCACCCGGTTCATCGTGGTGATCACCTCGTCCCGGTCCGCCATCGGCAGGGCGTGGTACTCCTTGCTTTCCTCACCGGGCGCGTACCCGGCCGTGTTGATCTGGAGGCCGGCAAGCCCCAGCATCCGCGTGACCGGGTCGTCCACAACGGTCACGCTCTGTATCTTTTCACGGGGCAGGGTACGCTCGTGCCGGGTGAACATACCGTGCTCGATCCGTATCCGGTCCTCGTACTCCTCCATGATACAGTCGTGGTACCGCGTGTACCGCCGTACCGCTTCCTGGACCCACAGCAACCCGGCAAACACGAACCCGCTGGCTACCATGAGCGGCGGCACCAGTTCAAAGAGAACGGGGGCGAACAGAAGTACTCCCACCAGTCCTGTGGCTACGGCGTAGATGAGGGTGGTGCGGCCCCGCGTCAGTGCGAACACGCTGTACACGAACAGGTTGCTTACGTTCATTTCCGTGGTCCGCACCGGTTCTGCGGTTCTCCGTTCCGTTGCTGGCTGGTCGGCCGGCAGTTCATCGTCGGATGCATCCGTCTCCGCTGCCTCCTCCTTTTCCTCACGGATCCGGTCCTGGAACCGTACCGCGGTCTCGTAGGAGACGTACCGGAGGGAGACCTCGGTCTCTCCCCCGCCCGCGGTCTCGATATGGAGCTCGTTGACACCGAACCATGACAGGACGAACGGCCGTCTAATATCAATATTCTGTACGCGGTGCAGGGGGATACGCCGGTCACGCCGCGAGATCACGCCGGACGTGATGACGAGCTCGTCCTCCACCAGCCCGTACCGGAACCGTTTCACGTACAGGTGTTCATACGTGTACGCGGCAACGTAGGAAACGGCCAGGATCGGGAACAGCATCAGTGAGACCAGGCCGCCACCACCGAGAAACAGGTAGGCGGCACCGATCCCGAGCGCGGTCCCCGACTTGAGGGTTCGGACCACGGCGGACAGTTGATGCAGCCGCTCCAGCGTCTCGTGTTCTTCTGCAGTATCCATCCCGTTCTGGCCGGGATCGGTGCGGTCCGCATCAGTCTCCGTGTCCGTGCCTTCGTCGTTGCTGGTCATACCGTATCCGCTCCACGGAACCGGTTGGCCTGGCGCCGTAGCGACGCCTGCAGTTCCTCGGCCCGCTCCGGCCGTAATCCAGGGATGTACGCATCAGAACCACGTGAGCCTGCCGTGTACACGACCACGCTTGCCAGTCCGAACAGCCGCTCCCAGGGATCCCGGTTCGTGTCAACGTGCTGGATCCGTGAGAACGGGACAACGCTCTTCCGCCGGGTCAACACGCCACGCTTCAAGTATAACGCGTCATCGTCCACGGAGAACCGCCAGATCTGGTACCGCCGCACCTGGTACACGACAGAGACCACCATCAGCAGCAGCCAGCCTCCGACAGCGATCAGGACCGCCGGCAGGTTGAAGTAGAACGCAACACCGCCAGCAATCACGGATGCCACGGTGACGGTGACAGCACCAAGCAGGATCCACATGTTCACAACGGTCCGGTCAAGCTCTTCCATGATACATACTGTACAGGCACGCTATATCTTAAAACCCTGCGGTGAAATCCTATCGGAACCAGTATCTGTGGATGCTGCATTGACCCGATCGGTTCACCGGTGCTGCCAGTGGTAGGAGATCATGTCGTCCGCCAGCTCCTCGAACACCGCTGCCTCGGTCGGTGGTGACGGGAAATGTGAGAGCGGCATCTTCTCGTTCTGCGACTTCAGCACGTCATCACAGTACGGGATCCTGGTAAACCGGGTGCCGAACAGGGACCGTGC
>JALDAF010000073.1 GCA_022729315.1 Candidatus Nanohalalkaliarchaeum halalkaliphilum
GAAATCTTCGACTCGCACGATATGGAGCCTGCAGACTGGCTGGGAGAAGGCTACTGAGACATGACGGCCAGGTAAGCGAACAGGGAGGGAATGATGATAACTGGAGGGCTGGAGTGGCTGGGCATCAACCCGTACCAGGCGGTTGTCTGGTCCGGTATAGTCTTTGCCACAGCCATGCTGTTCATGGCAGGTTCTTGCCATGCGTTCCGCTACCTGTTCCAGTCCGGAACAAAAGGATGCTGCTGTAAACGTACTGAAGCAGTGGAACGCATGCGATCTGGGCAGCGCGTGCTCAACCATCTTCACCCCATGTTCGTCTGGGGTACGGTCTTCCTGGGTGTGGTACACATCGGACTGGCGATCACCGTCGTGGGTCTCCCGACCAGTCTCGCGCAGACCACGCTCATCCTTGGCTGGATACTGTTCGCCGCATTCATCTGCTGGCTGGGAACCTGCTACTATTTCCGCCACCTCGTTGAGAAACACGTGTTCCGGAAACCACCATTCTGCGGTGCAACAGCCGTCCAAGAATCCGGGTATAGTGGGGAACGCTGGATCTACCGGTACCACCGCACATTTCTCTACATCGTACTCCTGCTGCTTCCGATCCACGCCTCACTCCCATTGACTGGCCTGCCATGGATCCCAGTATCCCCCGGACTGATGCCCGGTATCATCGTATCGGGATTGATACTGGTTGGGATCCTGTGGTGGAACCTTAGACTGGACCATAATAGGTCCGGCTGTTGCAACACCTGATGGGTGTGCGAGAGCACCTACCCTATAAAAGTACAGTGCAATCACGTGATACAGATGACCGAAACAACCGGTACCTGCCACACCGAAGGGCACGATGCTCATGGGGATCATGATGGCCGGCACGGTGAGCACGCGGACCATTCCGGACACGAACAGATGTTCCGGAAACGGTTCTTCATCTGCTTCGCATTATCCCTTCCCGTGCTGTATTTCAGTCCGATGCTGCAGGACTGGTTCGGATATACTGCGGTCACATTCCCCGGGAGCGCATTAGTTGGCCCGGTGCTCGGTATCGCGGTTTTCCTCTATGGGGGCGTCCCGTTCCTACGGATGGGTGCGGTCGAGGCCCGGAACCGCGAACCCGGGATGATGCTACTCATCTCTCTCGCGATCACAGTAGCCTTTGTATACAGTGTTGCGGCGGTCGTGTTCGGTATCGGCGAACCATTTTTCTGGGAGCTGGTTACGCTGATCGTGATATTTTTGCTGGGGCACTGGATCGAGATGCGAAGCATCAGGCGCGCCTCCGGAGCATTGGATGAACTGGCGGAACTCCTGCCGGACACCGCGGAACGCATCACCGAAGACGGTGACATGGAAGACGTCCGTGTGGACCAGCTGGAGGAAGGTGACCTCGTACTGGTACGGCCCGGAGCGAACATCCCTGCGGACGGTATCGTTGAGGAGGGAGGATCGAACGTGAACCAGTCCATGCTGACAGGGGAATCCCGACCAGTCCAGAAAGAACCCGGCGATGAGGTGATCGGTGGAACCACGAACAGGGATGGAAGTCTCCGGGTGCGTGTCACCGCTACCGGTGAAGAGACCACGCTTTCCGGCATCATGCAGCTTGTCGAGGAAGCCCAGCAGAGTAAGTCACGGACACAGGTACTGGCAGACCGGGCCGCAGGGTGGCTGTTCTACGCTGCGATCACGGTCGCCGCAGTTACCGCGGTAGCTTGGACGCTTGCGGCAGGATTCGGGTTACCCGTGGTTGAACGGGTTGTCACGGTCCTCGTGATCGCCTGCCCGCACGCACTTGGACTTGCAGTGCCGCTCGTGGTCGCGATCAACACGACACTGGCGGCACGGAACGGGATGCTGATCCGTGACCGGATCGCGATGGAGGACGCGCGCAACCTGGACACGGTCGTGTTCGACAAGACCGGAACATTGACCAGAGGAGAGCAGGGCGTCGTCAGTATCGAAACTACCGAGGGTTGGAGTGAGGACGAGGTGCTGGCGGTGATGGCGGCTGTTGAGCAAGACTCTGAACACATGATAGCAGCAGCGATCAGGGAGGCAGCTCGGGAACGAAACCTGTCAGTACCGGGATCACATGGATTCACGGCACTGAAAGGGAAGGGGGTGCGTGCCACGGTAGATATGGTGGATACGGGTGCAGATAAAACCGGGTCAGAGGAAACCGTGTACGTGGGTGGTCCAAACCTCCTTCGCCACCTCGACACCGTACCCGGGAGCGAACTTGAGCGATTTGCAGATACATCAGGGGAACAGGGGCAGGGCGTTGTTTACCTGATTATTGGGGAAACGGTGGTTGGTGCGGTTGCGCTTGCAGACGTGATCCGGGATGAGAGCGTTGAAGCAGTTGATGCACTGCACGGTATGGGGATTGAAGTAGCGATGCTGACCGGTGACTCGGAGGACGTTGCAAAGGCGGTATCCGATGAGCTGGGTATCGACACATATTTCGCCGAGGTGCTTCCGGAGGACAAGGATAAGAAGATCGTGGAACTGCAGGAGCAGGGCAAACGTGTTGCGATGGTGGGGGATGGCGTGAACGATGCACCGGCACTCACCCGGTCAGATGTGGGTATCGCCATCGGTTCCGGTACGGATGTTGCCGTCGAGTCTGCGGATGTGGTCCTGGTTGAGAACGATCCCCGTGACGTGGTGAAACTGATCCGGTTAAGCCGTAAAAGTTACCGGAAGATGAAAGAAAACCTTGTCTGGGCGGCCGGATACAACGTGTTTGCCCTTCCACTTGCTGCAGGGATCCTTGCACCGGTCGGCATCCTTTTGTCGCCCGCGGTCGGCGCCCTCCTGATGTCCGCGAGCACGGTCATCGTCGCAATCAACGCACAGCTTTTGCGACGTGCAGATATCTCTTTTTGAACAGGAATACCTGTGCTCATAACCATCTCGAAGATCGTACCCTGTACCAGTATCACCAGTTATGGAGCACCGTCTGATAGTACCAGATTCAGGAACACGGTATGCCTGTTTAAGACGTTTCTCATGTTTCCTAGTCTCACAGGGAGATACAATGAACACACGATATCTGTTGATCGGGATCCTGGCATTGGCTGTTGCAGGAGCAGTTTTACTGGTTCCAAATAGCGATACAAACACAGTGACGGGTAACGTGGCGCTGGATGATGTGGAAGCGGATGTATACCTGTCACCGACCTGCGGCTGCTGTGGAGCCCATGCCGAATATATGGAGGTGCAGGGCATGGACGTTGACGTGACACAGCGACAGGACCCGCGCGTGGACAAGCACCCGGACCTTCCGCACGACCTGTACAGCTGTCATACCACATACATCGGAGATTACTTTGTTGAAGGGCATGTTCCGGCGGAGGTCATAGACACACTGCTGGAGGAGCAGCCAGATCTTGAAGGCATCGCACTGCCAGGCATGCCGCGAGGATCACCGGGGATGGGCGGCGCAAAAATGACGGACTGGACCATCTACGGCATCACTCCTGACGGAGATGTTATCGAATGGATGGAGTACTGAGGGTGTACAGTGCTACATCCAGCAAATGCGTGTATCCGGACAATGACTCGCAACAATATTGAGGCA
>JALDAF010000024.1 GCA_022729315.1 Candidatus Nanohalalkaliarchaeum halalkaliphilum
ACCGCTTCCTTGGCCTGCTCCGGACTCTTCGTACCGGTACAGACGACTTTTCCAGATGCGAACAGGAGTGCGGCCGCCTTCGGATCTTTTAAACGATAGATGAGGCCAGGGAACTGTTCTGGTTCGTATTCGGTGTTTTCAAGTTCGATTGCGATTTTGTCGAGCGGGAGTGTCCCATCAAATTCGGTAGAAGCAACGACATTTTCGATTTTGATCTGCTGTTCGTCAGTTTCGGTTTCTGCCATGTGTGATTTCACCTTGTGTGTAATCACTCAAGCACACCGGTTTGGTGTGTGAGGTGGGGGGTCGAGTGTTCGAGTCCACCTGCAACACATCTTTTTGATGTGTGAGTGTTGATTTCACCTTGTGTACGGTTGAAGCACATCGTCCGATGTGCCGGAAGGGGCATTACATGGTTGGCGCGTCAAATGCGTTATACGGCCCCAAGAGCGCCGTTAATCAGGTATGTGGGGTGTGGCGCGCCCAGTTCTGTTGGCGGTCTGGGCTGCGCTGTCACCATTTTATATACCCTTTATAAATACAACTTTTATAAATGCTTTTAAAGAAATTCCACTTGGTAGTACTAAGACCGTGTTCTTACTTCGGGAGAATACATTATGTATCTCAGTGCGGGGATCCAGATCAGTCCATGGCGTCCGTTAGCTCCTCGTCCAGAATCCGGTTTACGGTGGCGCCGTCCGCACCGTCGATCCGCTGCATGACCAGGCACATCAACGCGCCTTTCGCGTGTTCGCCCTGTTCCGCGATCATGTCCTCCTTCTCCGCGATCACGTCCTGTACCACGTCACGGATTTCGTCTTCCCCTGCCTTGCTGCTCACTGTTTCCTCGATGATGTCGTCAACGTTCCTCTCCGGTTTCTCCGCTGCTTCCTGCAGCACGTCCTCGATATCGCTTTTGCTGATCCTGTCCTCGTGGTACGCCTGGAACACGGCCTCGTAGTGGTGTGGTTTCAGCCGGTCCACCGGGACGCCGTCTGATGCGAGTCCGGCACGGATGTTCGTCACCGCGTTTGCCAGCGGTTTACCGATATCCTGCAGCACGTCGTGTATCTCCTGGTTCTCCGGTCGAAGCCGGTCGATCACGTCGTTGAACGTCTGCAGCTGCCTGGAGTGGACGACCTGGGATGCAAGCTCGTCACCGATCTCCTCGGCCAGCCGTTCCTCCTGCTCTTCCAGTGTCTCCGGGAGGTTCTCTTCGACCGTGGAAAGGTAGTCGTCGTCGATCACGATCGGGGGGATGTCGGTCTCCGGGTACATCCGGGCACTGCCCGGTAGCGGCCGCGCGTATCGTGTGGTGTGATCCATCTCCGCGGTACGGGTCTCCTCGGGAACGTGTGTTGCAAGTGCGTCTGCGCGTTCACACACCAGATTTGCCGCGTTCTTCGCTGTCTCTTCCTGCTCGGCGATGATCGCCACGACCTCGCCGTCCGCTTTACTCATATGGTCGCAGACCTCATCGAACTCGGGTTCAAGACCGTACCGGGACACGTCCTCATCCGTATGCATCATCCCTTTCGCTCCCTGCGATTTCGCATAGTTGGCCAGTTCCTTGCCCAGGTGCAGGTCGCCGGAAATGTTCTGGCCCATCAGTCCCTCCAGGCCTCGAAGCTTGAACGCCAGCACGCGCCCACCGTCGTCCACGATCTGCCGGATGATATCGTTCTCGGATGCTTCAAACAGTGCGGTCACGTCCTCCACGTCAGAACTCACCGTCCCACTGTCGAGCCGCTCGCCAATCTCGTCCATGATGTCGAGGAGGGAGACCTGGCGCTCCACCTCGTTCCGGACCAGTTCGTCCATGTTCTCGATATCCTGGAACCCCTTGATCTCCACCCGGGCACCGTCCGCGATGGATACGTTCACGTCCTGTCGGATCGTGCCCAGTCCCCGTTTCACCTTGCCGGTGCTTCGGAGCAGCATCCCGATCTTCTTCGCAACCTCCTTGGCGTGATCCGGGTTCTGGATGGAGGCGTCCGTCCCGATCTCGATGAGTGGGATGCCAAGCCGGTCCAGGTCGAACACGCCTTTCCCGGATTCGCGGGTGTGTATGCCGGCGCTTTCCTCCTCCAGCTCCATGTCCTCGATCGCCACGTTTCCCTCGTCCGTTTCGATGTGGCCGTTCATACCGATGATCGCGGTCCGCTGGAACCCGGCCGTATTGGATCCGTCGATCACCGTCTTCCGCATGAAATGGATCTCGTCCGGGACCGCACAGTGCATGAGCAGGGCTGCCTCCATCGCGATCTCCAGTGCCTCGTCGTCCACCGGGTGTGGTGGTTCCTCGTCAAGCTCCACGAGGCATGACACGTCCGGATATATGTTGTACACGAAATCTTTGCCTTTCAGGTGTTCATACTTTGCGGCGCGGTCAACGTCACCCAGTTCTGAGGCGACCGGCCGTAGGTTCCGTGTCACCCTGGCTGCAGCGGCCTCGTCCTCCACGACCTGGTTGGGGCAGGAGCAGAACAGTTTCGTTGCCGTTCCCAGCTGCTGGTGGATCTCGATCCCGCACCTGAATCCGAGTTGCTCGTAATCGTATTCGTTATTCGTGCTCATCATCTATTCCTCCTATCGTACATCGAACGTTTCCCGTGGGATCAGTTCGCCTGCAACGTTTTCCTGGAACAGTGCCTCCGCCTCTTCGATAGTGTCGGTCTGGCCGAGCGCCCACATCAGTTTTACATACGCAGCTTCCGGCGTCATGTTCTCCGCTGTCAGTACGCCGGCATGCTGCAGTTTGACGCCGGAATCGTACACGTTCATGTTGACACGGCCGTTGATACACTGCGAGCTCATCGCCACCACCATATCGTCGGTCATCGCGTCGACCGCGTTAAGGATATCCTCGTGGTGTTCCGTGTGTTCATCCAGCACGTTCACCGGGAGATGGCCGAGTCCGGTGCCGGATACAACCAGTCCCCGGTACTCGTTGTCCGTGTAGAAGGATAGCAGTTCCGGGTCGAGACCGGGCTGTGTCTGCAGCAGGCCGACCTGCGTATCAAGCTCGGTCCGCAGTTTGAACTCGCCGTCCGTGCCCGTCTCCGGTACGTCCAGTAGCTCCACGTTGTCCGTCTCAGGGTTGACGCGTGCAACCGGTGTCCGGTCGATACTTTCGAACGTGTCCCGGCGGGAGGTATGCATCTTCCGTACCGCGGTCCCGTTGTGGAGGGTGGCGGTCGTGTCACTCATCGTCTCATGCATGCAGACGTATACGCCGGGCACGTCCTCCTTGATAAACCTGATCGCGGAGAACAGGTTGAACGCGGCGTCGCTGGACGGCCGGTCGCTGGATCGCTGTGATCCGACCAGCACCACCGGGATATCGATGTTCTCCAGCATGAATGAGAGTGCGGCAGCGGTGTAATGCATCGTGTCCGTGCCATGGCCGATGATGATGCCGTCCGCGTTCTCACGGTGGTTTGCAACTGCTTCCGCGATCTCCTGCCAGTGCTGCGGTTCCATGTCCTCTGAGAACATCTGCGAGATGATCGTGCTCTCAACGTTCGCCTCATCGAATAGCTCGGGATAGATGTCCAGCAGTTCCTCGGGTTCGAACGCGGGTTTGACGCCACCCTCTTCGTAGCTGACGCGGGACGCGATCGTTCCGCCGGTGTGGAGGATGGTGATGTCTGGCCTGTCCGGATCGTGTTCCGGTGGTTTCCGGGTTTCCGCGTCTTCTGGTTCCCGGTGCTCAACGACCTCGATCGTCGTATCCTCGTCGTACGTGACGCCCAGGTTGTATCCGCTATCCAGCTTGAGCACGATGACATCCATGTCTCCCTGGGAGGCGCGCGGCATCAGGATACCGCTATGACTGGAGTCGTTCCGTGTGATCCGGATACGGTCACCGACGGTTATCTCGTCATCATCGAGAACCTGCTGTACCTCATCTGAATACATGGAGTCATTGTATGCATTGAAATGTTAAAAAACATTGATGCGGGCCGATGCCGTATCATCAGGTCTGTAAGCCGGCCTATGAATCGTCGGAGATGTGTGTCTCCTCGGCGGTTGTGTCCGGACAACGCGTTGAGGACAGTCGGATCGTGTCCGGCATACTGTCGACCTCTGTGATCTCTGCCTCTGCTACGGAGCCGACTCCCAGTCCTGTAACGTGGCTCTGCCCTGCTATACTCGCCCCGTCAAACGCGTACACCGACACGTTCCGCAGATCCACGTTTCCTGTATTGATAACGGTTACATCAACGCTGTTCCCAGTCCAGCTTGCCGCGTAGACTGAGACGCCTGCGTAGGAGCATTCGATGAGCTCGTCACTGATGTTGCCCACCTCCTGCGTGGTCTCCTGTGTGAACGTGGTCACCCAGGCGGTAAGGATGGCGGCGACTGCCATCGTGAATGCGATGAGAAGAACAGCTGCGATCAGCGGCGAAACACCTTTCCGTCCACGCCCCTTGTATGCGAATAATGAGTTCATCTCGTGTGTCACCAAACTGGTAGTCGTGGCCACGCATACATTCCGCATGACGCTACATCATTGATGCTGTACGTTACTATTTAAACCTTACTAACATGGCTGTCGTCCCAGTCGGCAGAACGTTCGAGTTCCTTAGAATCACGTCCTTATGGGGGGAGAGGCTGTGATCACTCGTTCCGTTGAAACGGTGCCACGTCGTCCTTACATGAAGACGAGTGCGACGGTGTATCCGATGGCGAAGAGGATGGCCACGTGTTTGATGCCGGCCTTGAACTCTCCTTCACTGAGTCGTCCGATGACGAGTCCGGAGAAGACGGACTGGACGATAACCAGCCACTGGAAGATTGGTCGGTACTGGTTGACAAGTTCTTCTGGACTGAGGCTCCGTCCTGTGTCGAGCGGCCCAATCCCTGCATCCATACCGGAGAATGTGAGGGAGGGTAACAGGTACCGTACCAGGACGACAAGGACGAGCAGGAAGACGAAGTAGACGATGTAGCCGGTGACGAGTTCCCCGTAGATTTGGCTTTCCCGTTCTTTGCGGAGGCGGCGGATCTCCTTCAGGTTGTCGCCGATTGTTTCCAGGACTTCGGATACGTTCCCGCCGGCGCGGTAGGTCTGGATGATGGTTCCGATGGCGCGCTGGATGATCTGTGAGTTCGTTGATTTTCCGAAGTCGTCCATCACCTTTTCGAAGGGGATTCCCCACTCCAGTTTCGCCCCCATCTGCTCGACATGCGGGGTCAGGTCGGAGTAGTTGTTGTTCCGTGTGTTCTTGATAGCCTGTGGCAGTGACATGCCGGCCCGTGTACCTTCGACCACGTCACGGAGGAAGTTAGGGAACTGGCGTTCCAGGGTGTTCCGCCGCTTGTACTGCCGGTACTTGATGGTAAGTATGGGTCCGAGCACGGCGAATATCCCGAGGATATTGATTATGATGAACATGATGCGCTGGCCGCTTGTCACTCCCTGGATGGTCACTCGCTGCAGTTCTGCGCGTTCACTGAACGGGGTGAAGTCCGCATCGATCGTAAGCTCGTTTACGGAGCGGAGGTCCTCGGTTTCAACGGTTATGGTATGGGTGTGGCCGGGGCCCAGGTCGTCCACGGATTCATAGGTGACGCCGTTGACCCGTGGAGTTATCTCGACGTCGCTTGCGATGTCACGGAACCGTACCGTGATACGGATGCTGGACATGCGGTCCGGGCTGTCGAGGGTGAACACGGTGTTGAACTGTTCTCCGCGTTCGATGGTCATCAGTTCTTCATTGTCTTCGAACGTGAGCTGGTGCTGCATCTCCTGGGCCTGGAAGTGAAGGTAGTTCCCACCGAGGATGGCGGTACCGATAGCGATGGATACGAGTATGATGATGACATCCTTTTTCCGCATCCCTGTCTTGTCCTGCAGGTAATTTTTGATTTGGTGGGTTGTGTTAGATTTCAGGCTGGGTCACCTCCAGGAAGATGATGAACGCGGCGTTTGCGATAGGGATCATGAAGAATGCGCCGATGTCGATAACGCCGATCGGGCATTCGCCCAGCACTGCACCGATAACGCCACAGGTTGATCGGATGGGAAGACCGAACAGTTCTCCGCCGATCACTTCCAGGATGGCGAGGATGGTGATCAGGAACAACGGTGCGGCAACCAGCAGTGCCGTGTAGAAACTGGCGTAGGTCGTGAGCCGTTCGATCTGTTTCCGGCGTTCGATCCGGTAGTCGAACAGGGCACGGTCCGCGCTCTCCTCGAGGAACTGCTGGAGGCTGCCACCGGTTTCGATCGTGGAAACGGTTCCGTAAAAGATCTCTTCAAGGTCTTCGGATGGTGTCTCCTTCGCCACGTCCCGGATCGCGGTCGTGATATCCTCTCCAAACGCGTGCACCTTCGTCACGATCTTCCGGGATTCGGTGGATATCTCTCCGTACTCCTCGAAGTTAACGAGCAACCCGAACATGGCCGAGGGCGGGACGCCGGATCCGGCTACGGCACTCATATGGTTCAATGCGAACGGCAGGTTTGACTTGATGTTTCCTCGCCGCTTCGAGGCCTTCCAGGACGGATAAATATACAGGCCGGCGAACGTCATGGTTCCGAACAGGATCGGAAGTGCAAAAAACAGGGAGAGCGAGATCATCATAGGGATCGGTACGAACAGGTCGATGAAGACCGCTGCCAGGAACCCGACGATCACGGCTATGACCGTTGCCGCCATCATCTCCGAGATATAGGTGCGGAACAGGAGGTTGATATCGGCCTGTTTCAGGTCATCCTCCAGGTCTTCGAACATGTAGCCGTAGGTATCCGCAATATCACCGAACAGGGCGTTAGATGCTCCGGCAAAGCTCCGTGCCTGTGCGGCACGCTTTAATCGTCCTGCCGTCTTTTTCGTCTCCTTGAATTGGTTTTCGTCAGTCATCGTTCCAATCAACGGGATGCATCAGAAAAAGTCGTCAGCTGATGGTGACGTCTTGTTTTGTGATTGGTCGCCGGACGGGATCGATGTTTCCTTGGCATACACTTTCAGCCCGTCGTCCTGAAACTTGAACGGATGGATCTTCCTGTCGTGATCGGTTCCACGCATCTTCCGGATCAGCAACTGGTTTGTGAGCTCCGACCCCTGCTGTCCCAGGATGAGTGTGATCACCCCGTCCGCGATGAACTCTTCGACCCCGAACCGGGATATCTCTTCGGGCTTACTGCTCTTGATCTCCCCGATGTACATTGTGGTGGTCTGCAGTTTCCGCAACTGCTCGTTCATGTCCAGTATCAGTTTTCGGATATCTTTCACGTTGTCAACGTACAGGCTGAGTGCCGTTAATGAGTCGATGACCACGCGTTCCGCTTCAGTCTCCTTTACGTTTGAACGGATCAGTCCGATGATGTCCTCGTACTGGTAGGGATCATACTTGACGATGTTGATCCGTCCCTGATCGATCAACCCTTCAAAGTCCCAGTCAAACGGCAGGTCGGTTAGCAGTTCGTCCTGCGTCTCCTCGAACGAGATGTACAGGCCGTTCTCATTGTATTCTGTCACACCCTTGTACAGGAACTCCAGGGACATCGTGGTCTTCCCGGACCCTGCCGGACCCGAGACGAACACGGTGTGGTGTTTTGGGATACCGCCGTGGAGAAGCGTGTCAAGTCCTTCGATACCGGTCGGTGTCCGCTCAATATCATCTCCCATCGTTTACCACACTCGTTGAATGTTCTGACAATCTCCGGGGAGCGCCCTCGGACCCCGGATCCACAGCAGTATTTGCTCCTCTCCGAGATGTTTCCGGAAGGAGGTATGGGCCGCACATTTAAACCTGTGTCGGCCGCAATAAATAACTTGGTTTTACCGTGTCGGCCGCTATAACTGGAGGGTCCGGAACGAGCAGCAACTGAACGGGAGTACTGTAGGAGCGCCGGGCCACATGACGGAGGGTAAAGGACCGCAACTAATAAATGACCGTTCACAGAACTATATTATCATCACGCTACACTTATTCCTTTCCTGGGAGTATGCGGCGGATATGAGGGAGTACAATGGATAAGGCTGTTGAACGAAAAAGCACGGGTGTGGACGGGCTGGATGAGGTGTTGTCCGGTGGGTTTCCGAGCAACTCATCGATCCTTGTCGTTGGGCCGCCAGGAGTCGGGAAAAGCACGTTTCTCAACCAGTTCATGTGCGCCGGGTTGGAGCAGAAGGAGAAAGGCGTCTACCTGACACTGGATGATGCACCGAAAGATATCAAGGAGAATGCGGACTACTTCGGATGGGATTTCGATAGTTACGGCGATAATTTTGTGTTCATCGACGGGTACTCGTGGCGGGAAGGAGAGGATGTGAACGCCCGGTTCGCGATCGAGGGGCCGTCCGACCTGAACCAGATGAACATGACGCTTGCAGATGCGCTGAGCGAGGTCGGATCCGGCAGTAAACGGATGGTGCTGGACTCGGTGTCGACACTGGTGCTGTACACAGATCCGAACTCTGCCGTCAAGTTCCTGCAGGTCGTGGGAGCGAAGAGTAAGGCATCGGATGGTTGCCTGGTGATGGCGCTTGAAGAAGGTGTTCACGACGAGAAAACGATATCAACACTGAACTACGTGGCGGACGGCATGTTACGGATGAAGATGGAGGGCGATAAACGGATGATGTCCGTCTCCCGCATGGAGAAAACATCGCACTCGCGGGACTGGATGGAATACACGATAAAAGAAAATGAAGGCATCCGGATCATCGGATAACAGGGGGGATACTGGATGGATGTAACAGCAGCGGCGGGACCGGGCATGGTATGGCTGAGTGTGAGCACCGTATCACTGGTGTTTGCAGCGATAAATCTTGTGCTGCTCCTGGCCATCCTGATGACGATCACATCGGTCGCCGAATCGCCGCGGGCCTGGACGTTTCTCACGTTCGGCCTTGGCATGGTCGTTATCCATTTCTCTTTGAACGTGTTCATATGGACGAACGCACCGCTGTTTGATTTTTACGGGATGACCGTCCTTTCCTCGCTTATAGCGTTGATCGGGTTCGCGGCACTGTTCATGGGCATCAGGGATATCTGGGAGGTGCTATGCCGTGTTTGATCTGGTCATGCTGTTGAACGTTGGTGCAGCAGTGTTCGCGATCATGTTCATCCTGCTGTATCTCCGGATCATCATCAAGGCAGAGGAGGTTGGGCCAGCACCGCTCAGCTGGATCCTGTTCGCTGTCGGATCCGCGCTTATCGTGGCGTACGCTGTACTCCAGGCCGCGTATACGCTGATGGATATGGAACTGCTATTCCACGTGCAGCGGGTATATTTCATGCTCGGAAACATGATAATATTTGGGGTATTGTTCCGCATTTGGCGGAGTGTAGGTGGTACGGATGGAAGATGACGAGGAGCGTATCGGCGGAGAAGACGGGGAATCAAAACCACTGGATGAACTGGCAGCAGACAACGAACGGTTTATCACCGGAGAGAGCTCTCAACACATGGATGGGCGTGAAACACGTGGGAGAGACATCGATATCCAGGCGATCCGTGAGGTCATGTATGCGCTTCACGCCGTATCGATCGGCACCCACCAGCTCCTGTACTTCTCCGCTATGAAGTACTGCAAAAACCATATGGATCGGCAGGAACAGTCTGTGGAATCAGCTGCAGACAGTCTTGCAGACATATTTGACAGGATGAATATCGGGTCATTCCGTCTGACGGAGAACGATGAGAGCGAGGACCGGATCATGTTCGAGATGGATGAGAACGCACTGGCGTTCGACGCTAACACGGATAAACCGATCTGTTATTTCATCTCAGGGTACATCGCGGGCTACCTGGAGAATACGCTTGAAGGACACTACGTTGTCAATGAGATCTCCTGCATCTCGCAGGGTAACGAGGTCTGCGTTTTCCGGGCACAGAAGCGTTGATACGGTGCTATGACTCCGAATCCTTGAACGGGTCATCAACCTCGTCATCCTCAATATCTTCGCCCTCGAACGGGTTGTCAACAGTGTCTTCCTCGTCTTCAATGCCTTCGAATGGGGCCGGTTCCGCGGACTGTTCTGTTTCTCCCTCCGATGAAACCGGTCCATCACCATGCGTGGCCGATTCTGCTGGTTCTCCCGTATCAGATGCGTCAGCGGTATCGGCCGGTTCTGGCGGGGTGTCGGACACCTCAACCGCTTCAGGCCCTTCCTCGTTCACGTCCCGGTCATCGAACGGGTCGCCAGATGGCTGTTGGCTGGAATCTGCCTGATCCTTGATCTGTGCCTCGAGTTCGTCTATGGTGCTGTCGATGTCCGGCGGTGCGGGCTGGTGCTGTGCAGAGTCACGTTCGAGAATCGTTTCGATATCGGTGGCCTGTCCCTCCTCCACCGCCGTAAGTACCTTGTCCTTGTTGTTATAGTATTCTGATATGATCCGGGCAACCTGTGAGAAGTGACTGTATCCGTTCTCATGCATCCACTCCAGCACCTTCTTCCGGTCAGCGATCTCCTCCTTCATCTCGCTCTGCGAAAACCCGAACTGCTGCCCGATCTTGTCCAGCACCGTGCTCTGTCCACCTTTATCGAATGTATCATCGACCGGTGACCATGAGAAATATTCGTTAGTCCGTAACGATCCTTCCTCACTGATATCCTCCACCTCGTAGATGGCCTTCGCCCGTCGCGCGTTCTTCCCGTACTCACCCGCATGGGTCACGCTCACGATCAGATCAAGCGTCTCCACCAGCGAGGGAGACAGGTTTATCGGTGGCGTGGTCAGCCTGCTCACCACGTCGGACGGGGCCGAAGCGTGCATCGTTGACAGGCTTGGGTGTCCTGATGCCATCCCCTGGAACAGCACGGACGCCTCCTTGCCGCGGACCTCTCCCACGACCACGTAGTCCGGGTTCTGCCGGAACGACTCCCGGAGCAGCTGGTACATCGAGATCTCCTGCTCCTCACTGTCCCGGCCGACACCGGTCCGTGTCACCGCCGGGATCCAGTTCTCGTGTGGAAGCTGCAGCTCCCGCGTATCCTCGATCGACACGATCTTCTCCTCTGGCGGGATGAAGGTCACCACGGAGTTCAGGAACGTGGTCTTACCCGTCGCGGTCCCTCCGATGATCAGCATGGATTTCTGGTACTGCATCGCCATCCACATGTAGGCCATAAGTTCATAGTTCGCGGTCCCCATCTCTATCAGGTCGATCGCGGAGTACGGTACCTCCTGGAATTTACGGATGGAGAACGTGGGTCCTTTCGTGGTCACGTCCTGTGTCAGGCTTGCGTTCACACGGGATCCGTCCGGTAACGTGCCGTCAAGCAAGGGTTCCGCGTAACTCACGTACTTGTTCGCCCGCTCCGCCAGCTTGATCACAAGGTTTTTGAGCTCCTCATCGTCCTCGAACACGATACTGGTCTGTATCGACCCGAACTTGCTGTGAACGATATATACCGGGATGTTGAGCCCGGAACAGCCGATGTCCTCGATATGCGGGTCGTGCATCAACGGCTCCAGCTTATTGATCCCGGCAAAGTTCCGGTACACATAGTACATGATCTTATGCTTTTCTTCACGCGTCAGGTGGTACCCCAGTTCGACCGCGGTGCTGTCTATCTGCTCTTCCAGATAGTCCAGCACTTTCTGCGTGGTATCAAGCTTGCTCAACGGAACATCGATCTTCTCCTCCAGCGCATCCCGCAGATCATCGAATATCGCTGATTCCCGGTCATCCATCGGCGGCTCATGCACGTCATAGATCAACGCCTCCTTGTCATCATCCCAGTACACGTGCGCCTCCGCGAACGGCTTGATCAACGGATACCGCACATCCACCTCGGTGATATCACTCAGGTCGGGGATGACCACCAGATTAGGAGAAATATTTTCTATCCGGAACGCCCGGTAACCATCCGCCTTCTTCTCCGAACCTCCCAGATTCAGCAACTTCCGCACCGCCCCTTTCAGGTCCACCATACCTAACAGGATACCGGGACTGCCATAAATATGTTGTGAGAAGAGAAGAGAACCTGCGGATGAATCGTCGGGTTGAGCAGAATATCGGTGTGGGACGGAGGGGGATTAATCGTTTATGTTCTGATTATGCTCTGAAACTACGTCCATCTTCTCCCGGATAAGTGATTCCTGGTTTTCTGGAGCGGATTCGGTTTCTGAAAGCACTTCTCTGTACTGTCCTTTGCTTTCGGGGGAGTACGAGAAGGATTCATGCATCCTGTCAACATAGTCTGACACTGTTTCTGCGTCATCGTATCGTTCCATCAGTACGATGACGGGTGTGATGTCGTTATTTTCCAGATCCCAGTCCACATCGTGGATATCCTTGTAAATAAGTGATCGTGCACGCGAATTCCGCAGATCGTCGCGTATCCGTTCATACTCCTCTTCATCCAGGTCATACGCCATGGCAGGGAGTTTAGCAAATGCGTCCATGACACGTGAGCGATATCCGTATGATTTTATTGCAGCGTTCAGTACATCTTCTTCACTTTCAGCGCTGTACATGGCTTCACAGAGCCGTTTTTCAACAAGCGGTATCTGGAACAGGTCTGTGAAATAGTGCGTGAGTTCATCTACAGCGGCACCGTTGCTGTTCTCAAGGGCGGTGAATGCGTGAACGCCTGCATAGGCAACGTTCGCGGTGAGATCGATCTTTTCTGCTGTCCCCAGTTGCTGTGTATCGATGATCTCATCAAGCGCATCCACGTAGATGTCGAGAGAAAGAAGGGAGCGTGTGACGTCCTGAGAAAGTTCTTCCTGAATATAGTGTTCATACGTTTCCACCACAGGGACTGTCCGAAGCGATTTCCGGCCGTCTTCCCACGCGTTACGCGGCCATTCAAGCGATTCATGAACCGGGTACGGCTCCCCACCCAGAACTGAAGGGTCTACATCGCCCTCCTGCTCTTCAACGGTGTCCACGAGTTCGTCCAGCAGTTCATGTATACGATCCTCCACGCCCTTTTTTGTTACTGACATGTAACAATCATTGACGACGGCCATTTATAAAGTTTTCGGAATTAGCGCGAGTGCAGGAGAGCACGGTGATTAAATCTCTTCCAGAAGTTCAGAAAGGCGCCGGAGGAACGTCCCGGATTGGTCACGCGTGTAATCGTTGAAGACGCTCTCCTGGAAGGCGAGAACGTCGTCCAAGTGGTGGCGTTGTTTTGCTGTCTCCCAGATGTCTCTCTCCTGGAGTTCTTCTTTTGTTCCGGTGAGAAACTCGCACACGTTATCTCCCTGTGCCTTGCAACGGATCTCAACGTTTTGACAGACTGCATCGTGGACGTGGCAGCCGCCCCCGGCCATCATCCCGGAAATAAGTACATCGATGGGTCCATCAAACCGGGATAGGTCCAGGTAATTATGATACGGGTTATCTTCAATCTTGAATCGCGTATACCTTCCCGGATAATAGTCATCTGTCTGGTACAGGCCGAACCCCATATTCTCGATCAGGTTCATCCCAACACTGTATATAGCATCGGCCGTATCCAGCCCAAGGTCCTGCGCGACATATTTTGAGAATTCGAACCCCCAGAACCAGGAGAGGAGGTAGAGTTTATGCAGTTCATCATTGTTATTGAACTGATCGGTCAACGAACTGACAAAAACCGAGGGGAGAAGATTGAATTCGGTCCCCTCAAGCCGAATATGACCTCCGTTGATCTGCAATTTTTTCGTTGCGAGGAGCTTAAGTAGTAGCGTTTTCGTCATGGTACCAGCTATTTCAGGTCTAGCATTTCCTCGCCGATGCTTAAACCATTTTCGTCAATATTCAGTTCGTGTCGGCCGTTCGTGATGTTCGTTCGACGCATCTTTCGGACCTCTATCTGGCCGAATGAATCCCGTCCGATGGAGATAAAGTTCAGCTTAATAACACCGTCTGCGACGAACTCTTCCACGCCGTACCGAGACATCTTATCCTCTTCATCCTCAGGAATTTCGCTGGTGATGATGGCGGTGACGTTGTTCCGTCGAAGCATCCGTATGATGGTGTAGAGACGTTCCCTGATCCGTCCGGGGTTCTCATCGTACATCCCCATCACGGTGGTCGAATCGATCACGACCCGGTCCGCATCGATGTGCTCGATCTCAGACCGGATACGGTCAGCGAACCCGCCCGAGTTCTTGAACGGGTTCAGGTAGATGATGCGGAACTGATCCTTGTCCTCGTACTCCTCGAAATCCCAGTCGAACTCCTTTGCGTCCAGCAGGATCTCGTCCGGCTCCTCCTCCAGTGTGACGAACAGGCAGTTCTCGCCGTTCTGCAGGCCATCCCACAGGTACTGGGAACTCAGCAACGTTTTACCCGTACCTGCACTACCTGCCACCAATGTGACAGAACCTTTCACGAGCCCGCCATCGATCAGGTCGTCCAGGCCCTGGATACCGGTGGATACACGATCAACCATATTCATATTATACTTCAAACTGCTTTATATAATTTCGAATATGGTCTGGACACGGATGACAACAGGCTTAAAAAAGTCCCTGCGAGAAGGGAAATACGCGGGGTTACAGCCGTACGGAGCGTTGATAGCGGATGACAAGTGAACCGATGGATGTATGGATGATCTTCCAGGTTGTTGCAGCCACCGAGGATGCTGCCCGTGACTCCCTTGAGGAGCACATCGAGAAGTTGAAGACGGAGAAGGGCGTCTCCAAACTGGAGGTGGAGATGGAGGATCTGCAGGAAGTAGACAAGCCACACCCACAGATCGAGAAAGGGTACTCCCGTATCTGCGAGGTTGATATGCAGGTCGATACATTCTCGGAACTGGTCAGTATCGTCATCAACTACGGCCCCACATCGGTTGACGTGAAGTCACCGGAAGAGGTCTCCATGGATATCAAGGAGCTCCGGGACTCGCTGAACGCCGTTGCCCAGATGATGCACCGGTTCCTCCAGGCGGGTGTCGGCGGGATGATGATCTCAAAGCCCCAGGAAGAGCACGACCCCACCCGGTGATCCAGATCGTCCACGCACGTCCTACGCGGTAGGCGAGATATGTGTGCTCGACAACAGGTATTTTATATTGTTCTTCCTCTAACACTCATATATGAAACGACTGTTCCTCTGTGCCGCAATCCTGTTTATGCTTGTTCCACTCGTGTCCGCAAGCGATATCAGCACGGAACACATGAGTATTTCACTGCAACCGGACGGCACGGCAAACGTCACGGTGGAACGGAACTACGATACGATCAGCGCCTCCCAGATATCGTTCCTGATGCCGGCACGGTACAGTCCAAGCGGGATGACGGCATATGACGATGAGGGAGAACTGGACTGCACCCTCCGCACATTCGACTTCGGGGAAGAGATTGTGTGTGAGCCACGGCAGTACGAGGATTATACTGTGACCATCCGGTTCTTTGGCGAATTCGCCAGCCAGAACCAACAAGATGGATACACGTTTTCGTACGTGAAACAGGTGCTGACGCCAACAGACCGCACCTCGCTCACGGTCACGCTTCCGGAAGGGTTTGGACTGGTGTCCGGGGACACACCGTATGTGCCGGATGATGCAGAGGTCGGAAGTGAAGGACGCCGCATATTCCTGCACTGGGACTACGACGGCCTGTCCACGGGTGAAAGCATCCAGTACTCGATCGCATACGAAGACCTGCAGGTGTTTGACCGGATCCCTGCATGGGCGTTGGCAGGACTGATCATCGCACTCGTCCTGTCCTCCAGTGCAGCCGCCCTGTACGTCCGTGGACGGAACCGGAACGAGGAAACTATCGCCTCCATGTTTCCAGTACTCAAAGATGATGAACAGCTGGTCATACGGTATATCATCGACCAGGGCGGTGAAGTGGAGCAACGTGACATCGTTGAAAACGTCTCCTACTCCAAGGCCAAAGTATCAAAACTGCTGTCAGACCTCGAGGACCGTAACATGGTGGAGAAAGAAAAGCAGGGCCGCGTCAACATCGTCAAGATCGCCCGGGACATAGGGGACATCAACACGACCCTGCCCGCGGAACACTGACCAGCACCGTCCCTGCCGATATACGTTACACGACAACATAACGTTTATATGTGGGCCTCATACACACATATGTATCATGGCTCTTGACGCCGCATCCCTACAGATTTCCGCAGAACTTTTCACTGCCATCATCCTGCTTGCAGCGCTTCTGCTGATGGCGAAGTTCTACGAAGAATACCTGGAGATGGGCGTCCAGGAGATGAACGACTGGAAACTGATCATCGTCGGATTCGCGTTCTATATCGCACTACAGACCCATTTCTCCGTTCTAACACAGCTCGCAGGCATCTCCCTCACTGACTTCCCGCTGTACCTGATCACGCTGTACTACATCACCCTCATCGTTGCCTCCGCGTTCGTCTTCCTCGGGTTTTACGGGCTTGTCAAGGATTACCTGTGAACACGGATCTGTTCGGAGAACAGCTCTACAGTGGGGGCGTGCAGGAAACAGATGGGCTGATGAAAATCCATTCATAGGGGTTACTGCGCACTGGTCGCGTTCAGATCCTCCAGTTCATCATCCGTCAGATCCTCCTCTATCTCTTCCGGGATGTACCGGATAGGGATCGTGAGGCTGTCCTCTCCGGGCCTGCTGCACTGCACAAGGAACAGTTCCGTTTTGTTCTCCACGTATTCAGCCACCTGGTACCGGTCCTCATCGAACTGGCCTGAGTAGAGACAGCCACACGTGGTGCCGGCAGGCAGCTGTGCTCCGGTTTCGATCGCCTCACTGTACTCCTCACATGCGGAGACGATCTCCGCATCCACACCTGCCGGGATATCGGATCCGATCCAGCCCTGCGAATCCACGTACATGTATCCGGCTGGAACCACTACGATCGACAGCAGTGCTATCAACAGCCAGTCCTCTGCCGGTACGTTCTGCACCCGGTCAACCAGTCGCTGGACACCGGTTCCCGAACCCTCAGCATCACTGCCAGGTGTGTTCTCTTCCTCTGGTTCTTCTCCGTCAGCCGTGGACTGTTCACTATCCTCTCCACTGTCAGCGTCCGCACCCGTTCCGGTTTCTGTATCACCGGAAGCATCCAGGGAACGGTCTTCATCTGGTTCGGCGTTCTTTTCCGTCTCGTCTGTCCTGTCTGTCTCATCGCTCATCGGAGATCACTCTACGTAGGCATCTGTATCGTTAGTGGTTTCGTTCGTTCCATCGGTATGAATGGTCCGGTTCTCCATGTGGTCTTCCAGTATGTCTCCCATCTCATCGTAACCGATGAATCCTTCATAGTATGTATCGTCGATGATGATCGCCGGGAACGTTTCAATACCGTACACATCGATGATCAGGTTGACCGGCTGCAGATCCAGGGTTGCGTCCAGCGGGAACACG
>JALDAF010000012.1 GCA_022729315.1 Candidatus Nanohalalkaliarchaeum halalkaliphilum
AAGATACTTATTAAACGGATGGCGGCACACAGGTATATTCGCCGGACTACGAGCCTTCCGGTGCTTCCCTGCCGGACCCGGATGCTGACAGCGATGGAACGACCGTCGAAGCTGAGCAGCGGGAAACTCCTGATGTCATTGACGACGGCGGGGACTGGACAGATGCGTACAGATCGGTTGTTCCGTCGGACGAAGCGGATGTACCGGAACACCTGGAGGCGGTGTACGAGATTTTCCGGGAGGCAGAGGCCGCCTATGACGCGGAGGGCCCTGCACTGACGTTGGCCGTGTTCGAGGACACGCCGCTGTTCAGCGATGCCGAGTACGACACGCTGGAGTCCCTGGGGATGACGGACGTGGATCTGCGTGGCGGAGACCCGGATGCGCTGTACGAGGGACTGAAGGCGGCGTACGAGGAAGATACGTACAAGGACAGTGCAAAACCATCGCAGGCGGCCGGGAGCCGGGCCAGCGTACAGTCCGGTATCCTGTCAGCGGTCAGTGATGTGCTTACCGGGTATGATCGATGGTGAGCCCTCTAAGGATTCCGTGTAACACCAAGATGTAGAAAGGTTCTATGCATTTCCCTGTTGAGGGGTGTCGGAGCCGCTCAGCATGTTCCATGCGCCGCTCCGCATCGCGGACGCTGCCCGCTCCATGTCGTTCGCCATCAGTTGTTTCGGGGTGGGCTCGTTTGCCGAGTACCGGTCCGCGACGTTTCTCCATGGCTCCATTGCCTCGTCCCAGCGATCATGGTATTCCTCGACCGTTTCTCCTGCGTCTCTGAGGTCGTTGAGGAAATCGTGAAGCCAGCTTCCTGCCGGTGGACGATCGTCTTCCGTGCCGGTGCGGAACGCTGCATGGCTGCATCCGCCACCGTACGCGTGCCCGGAGATTAGCGAGGTCTTCCGGTAGCGGTCCTGTCCGTCCGGGTCAAGGAGGTGCTCGTAGAGTACGAGCCCGTTATCGTCCTCTCCACCCTTCACTTCCTGTATATGGGCATCATGGATGAGTGCCCGGTATTCCTCCTGTAGCTGTTCGTCAAGGTCTGCTGCCTCATCACCGTCGAGGTATGAGAACGTTTTCCCGGTCATCTGCGGGTCGTTCACGTCGAATTCGAGGTCCAGGTCTTCCAGTGTGTTCCCTGCGATACTGTCGTACGTGGCCTCATCGATCTCTTCGGTCCGCCGGTATCCGAACTCCTCTTCATCCGTGTTTCCCTGCTCGAACGCTTTCTCGTACAGTTTGAACGTTCCATCCGTTTCACTGTAGAGACCGGCGGTGTCCACGACCTGTTCGGTCCGCAGCGTAGCGTACTGTTCCACCGTGACCATCGTGTTCCGGGTATGACAGCGGAGTTTAAAGAATGTATGTGGTCTTTCGTCCACGGGGCGGGATGGAACCACCGACCCCAGGAGCGGTCCTACGCGGTGTCGTCCCGGATGACACCGAGCCGTTCACCGATCTCCAGCCATGACCAGCCCCAGATAACGGCTTCGAATGCGCGGACCCAGTCGTCCTGTTCCCTGAAGTGGGGGACGTCCTGCAGGTAGGCCTTCGCGTTCTCCAGCAGGTCTTCGCCATCCTCGTCGACCGCTGTCACGTCCTGGATGCGGTCCGAAAGTTTATCCTCCCATTTTGCTGTTTCCGTTTTCAGCTGCTGTTCCGTGTTCATGATAGGTCATATACCCTCCCAAGTTATTTGAACCGTCTGCTGAAAAGTCCGCACACGGCTACAACTATCAATAGTGTGCCCAGCGCCACGAACCCATCAGCGAAAAGTATGTCAAACACAGGGAACCCGAGGATTTCTTCGACCCCTACTCCGACAGCGATCCCTACAGAGATCAGTATGATGCTGATGCTAAAACCAACAACACCACCGAGTTTGTACAGCAGCCATATTAGAAAAACTATGAGTAACCCGTACACAAGTTCGTCGAGAAGTGAACCGTACACAAGTTCACCGTAGAAAAATGCTTCTGCCGCATCCAGTCCAGCTATCATCACCCAGAACCCGATTGTTACAACAGCCATGAAACCAATCTCTATGATGGAAAACGAGGGCTTACCCCGGTACTTGAGGTTGTAATGGTAGAAGTACATGCCCGGGATCAGGATGCCGAAGAATGCTGCGATGAACGGTGCAATGAGCGGATCGGTCAGGTCAACGGTCCAGGCCGTTCCAGGCATTGTGAAACCATCTGCACCGAGGCCGCCGATCGCGAGAAAGAATTCGGAGACAAAACGGTAGCCGCCGGACGGGATGAGGAATAGCGACATGACCAGCGACATGACACCGGTTTCTCTGGTGCGGCCGAATATGTTACCGAGCGTGAGTCCCAGTGCGGAGAAGACGAAGAGGAACGGGAGCAGGATGCCGAATATCAGGTGCTGGTATCCTTCGATCTGTGTGTCCTCCGGCAGGAACGTGCATTCCATCGTTCCCTGGAGGTCACCGGTGTAGTCACAGTCTGCGATGAACGCATAGTCCTGTGCAGCGACAGCCGGGGAGAACAGCACTATCAGCAGAAGTATGGCGGCACATCGGTGAGCAGACCTGGGCCACGTGACATTGTATACCATGTGTAGGGTCTTCTCCCGCCCGTATAAATTGGTACCGTCCGGAGAGCTACACGGAGAACGCTGAAAGTCGTTCCTGTTCGTTGTCGCTGAGTGTTCCGGGGATGATGATGGAACACGGGACGTCGAAAACGTCCGCAACACCCACCATATCAGCGATAGTGCCGTACCGGATGGTGCGGGCTGCCGTCCCCAGTTGTGAGGCTGCGATGATATCGGTGTCAGGGTTGAGTCGGTCGCTGATGATGTCCAGTGCATCCCCCATCTCCATGCCGATGTCCAGGAGCATGAGGGTGTGTAATCCCGTTTCCTGGTTTGCGTTGACGACATCGAACGGTGAGTCCGGGACGGTACCGTTGTACGGTTCCGGGAGGGTAGTGGTGCGGCCCAGCTTGTATATGGAGATACCGGTTTCGGCGACCGCGATGAGGATTGACGGTGCGTGCACAATTTCCGTGTCGATGCCGTGTTCGTGGGCGCGGAACAGGATGTCCTGGTGGGTGGTCGCGGTCAGCGGGTCGCCGGAGACAAGGAATACGACCTGTTTCGTGGCCGCCTCCGCCAGTATCCGGTCCTCATCCTCGACGTCCTGCCGGTCCAGTACCGTGATCTCCGTCCCGGTCCGCGCAGCGAGTCCGTCCAGGTCGTATGTGATAGCGTTCGTGTAGAGTTCCGCGTACGCCACATCCGCCTCTTCCAGCGCCTGTTTCCCTCGTTCCGGGATATCGCCGTCCCGAAGTCCGAGTCCTACGATATGGAGCATATGGTGGTGAAACAGTTCACGAGCTTTAAAACAGGAAACCTCGTGGCAGGACGCTTCAGTCCCCACCGATCCAGGGGATGACCTCCACGATCTGTCCAGGACCGGTGATGATGTCCATCACGCCGATCGTGGGATGTGCAAAGATGAGTCCGAGAAGTATGCCGATCACAAGACCTATCAGCAGCCAGCGTATCCGTGAGGGGCCGTACCGTCTATTGCCGAACATCTGCTCACTGTAGAGAGTTAGTGGCGGCAGCTCTTAAAGGTTGTGTGAGGGGCCTGCCGTGCCCGTTTACAGCTCATCACTGGACCGGCGCTAATCGCCCATGCCGAATGCGGCCTGGAATGCGCCTGCGGGGTCAGATGTGAGTGCTTCAAACCCTACCGACCCTGTCACGTATCCGAGAACAAACCCGAGGACCAGTGCCGCGGCCGCCCACTTCATTACAGGATGTTTTCCCATGTATCCTTCTCTTCTAGCGGCGGTATTAATATGTTGTCATTCGTGCATTCCTGCTGTCCGGCCCAACCCTATCACAGGAGCTGTTGCAGTTCACGGATCAGCCTGCGGATGAGCGACATGATAATATCTATCACGTCCTGCACCAGGTGCGCCACTTCCGAGGGTAGAACGCTCAGCACGGCCTGAAGCGGGTCTGCGATACCTGTCACCATCATGATCACCAGGATGATGACAGCGAACAGGACGACACCTAACAGCATGTGGGGCGAACTCCGGTCCCGTGTTCCCTTGACGGTCATGGTTGAACGTTGGCTGTCCCGGTATTAATATCCTGCTGTTACCTGCCGTTGTACAGGCGCTGTGCCAGGACCTCCGGGAGGCCTTCCTCGGAAACCCGGCGGGCCACCCGGTCGATATCGTAGGAGACGCGGTGGTGCTCCACGGCCAGGTTGTCGGTGTCGATCACCGCATAGGATGCGTCCGGATCACCGTCCCTGGGCTGTCCGACACTTCCCGGGTTCACCACGAGCGTGTCACCGGCGTGCTCCGCGAACGGGACATGGGTGTGGCCCAGAAGCAGCACGTCAGGCGCGGTTGTCATGCCCTGTTCCCGGAAGAACGCTGGCGTGACCTGTTCCGGGTAGACGTATTCTTCGACAGGGGACCGGGGAGACCCGTGAACCATGTAGACGTCACAGCCCGCCAGTTCTTCCCGCTGCGAGTACGGCTGGTTCTCAAGGTAGGTCCGGGTCGCCGATGTTAGCCGGTCATTGTTCCACTGGAGTGCTGTGCCCGCCACACCCCCGAACCCGAACAACGACCCCTGTATGATCGCCTCGTCGTGATTGCCGCGGACGCCGATAACCCCGTGTTCCTCGACGCGGGCAGTCACCTCGTTCGGCCAACAGTAGTAGCCGACCAGATCGCCGCAGAACAGGATCTTGTCCACGTCCGGCATATCCTCCAGGACAGCGTCAAGTGCCGGAAGGTTTGCATGGATATCTGAAACTGTCGCGACCCGCATAAAAAAGAAAAAAGGAAATGGAATATGAAAAACATGTGGGAGCCCCCCCTCGGTATATCACCCTTCCTGAACCAGCAGCGCCACCCCGGCCTCACGTACATGCGGTTTCATAGCTTCAACGTCCTGCACGATCCGTTGTTCCCATTCCTGGCACGTGGCACACATCAGCGACACACCTCGCATATCTTCTGTATCAACACTGTGATCCCCACTCTAACATTCATATTTATCGTATAAATACGTATTTACGTACATACGTACAGTTATTTTATAAATTTCCGTCCGAATGTTGTATCATGTCGCTTGATCGGACCGATATCCGGATACTTGAACACCTGCAGCGTGACGGGCGCGCATCCCTCCGAAAACTGGCAAAAGAGCTCGACCTGTCCCCGTCAACGGTCAGCAACCGGTTTCACGACCTCCAGGAGCGTGGTGTCATCAAGGGGTTCCGACCGGTCATCGATTATGAGGAGGCCGGGTTCGGGCTGACCGGCCTGATCGAGGTGAACGGGGAGGCGAACCGAATGGAGGATGTCGCAGACCACGTGCAGGACCTGGACCGTGTTATCGCGTTCTTTGAGGTGACCGGTGAGACGGACATGGTGATGGTCTGCAAGTTTATCGACCGCGAGGACCTGAACACGTTCGTGAAAGGACTGCAGAAGCAGGACGGCGTGACCGAGACGCAGACCAATGTTGTTCTCACCTCACCGAAAGAATGGGGAACCGTGCGGCTGGATATCCTGTCCGAACAGTAAGTTACGTGTCCGGCCCCGGATCCGTCAACCGATCCAGCTCCCGCTCAAGCAGACGTTCCTCCCCCTGGAGCATGTACCAGCGGCGTTCGTATTCCTGTTCGCCGAACGCACCTTTATGGTACTGGCCTTCAAGCTCTTTTCTCCTCCGCTGTAGCCGCCCCAGTTCAGCTTCCAGGAACTCCCTGTCCAGTGTGGGGCGCTCCCCTTCCTCGTTCGTTCCGGTTCCCTCGGCCCCGTCTTCATCCGGCAACGTATCGGTATCGATGTCCTCAATATCTTCGATGTCTTCGATATCTTCGAAGTCGTGTGAGCCCTGAAGATGGATGCGGAACGCCTGTGGGTTCCGGACCCCGCTGACAACGATCTCCTTGTGTTCCTGTCCCTTGACCTCCACTTCAAGGTCGCCGATGTCGATAAAGCGGTCGACCAGGTCCTGGTGGATGCGGACCTTTGTTACGTTGTCGTAGGAGACGCTGGAAACACTTTTTTTCAGTATCCCGTGCTCCATGATAAACTTTTTCGTGGTGAAATGGTACATGATCGCGTACCGCTGCAGCTCCGCATACAGGATGAACCCGATCGGGACAGCGAACATCGCGATCAGTCCCAGTAGATACTCCGATGGGAACGGAACAAGGTCCGGGGCGTAAAACGGAGATGCCAGGACAACGAACAGGAACGTTCCCGCAACATATTTCTTCATGAGATGTGTGTTGAACCGTGACGGGTGTGTCGTGTGGGCGATGGTCTCATTCCTGTCCAGCAGTTTCCCTGCAGCTGACAGCGGTAGCGTCATAGTTCAACTATACGCGTATCCCTACATAAAGGTAGTCCAGACTGGCACAGGGATCACACGATAATATAATAGTGTATTATAAATATCCGTTTATACCGTAGATATACACAATGGTGTGGCAGCGGAAAATCACGGCCTGGGGGAACTCCCTGGCAGTACGGCTTCCATCGCAGTTGTTCCGTAAGACCGACCTGAAGGAGGGAGATACCATCGAGTTTGAGGTCATCGATGAAAATACCGTCCGGTTCATGAAAGCAACTGCAAAGAAGAAGGTTCCAGACCAGTAGCCCGGAGGTCACCTCCAGGAGATCCACGAATCTGTTTCGCTGCCATCAGCTCCAGCCCGGTTTCGGCGGGGCAGCAGGATCGCTCCAACCTATATCCATATACTGCTGATAGGATCCTCGTATGCATAAACTGCCGTCCGCAAACCTTCCTCCGCCCATCAGTTTGTCGGTTCAAGGTCCGCACTATCCATACGCTCTGCGTTCTGCTTCCGCAGGACAACCGTCTCTTCATCATGGATCTCCACCGTGATGTCATCCCCCTCCTTCAGGTTCGTCTTCTGGAACACCTGGTTCGGGATGCGCACACCCAGTGAATTACCCCATGCAACAATCTGACGCTTCCAAGACATCGTACACCAACAACATTTTGTATATACTTTATAAATTCTTTGCGGTTTTCCCGCGCCCGAATCGTGACAGTCTTCAGGCAAACAGGTCAGACCTTAATAAACCTGGTGTTCTAATGGCGCCATATGAACCTCCACGACCGGCTCATGGGCGACCTGTCAGACGAGGAGCTCCAGCATCTCCGAACATCCTTCGATATCGTTGGCGATATCGCCATCATCAAGGTCCCGGAGGAGCTGGAGCACCGGAAGGACGTGATCGCTGATGCGGTCCTGGAACAGCACAGGAACGTGAATACGGTGCTCCGAAAGACCGGGGAACGAACCGGCGAGTTCCGTACCGCGACATATGAACTGCTGAACGGAGATTCGACAGAAACGATCCACAAAGAGCACGGCTGCCGTCTCAAGCTTGATCCTACAACCGTCTACTTTTCGGAACGGCTCGGTCACGAACGGGAGCGCGTTATGACCCAGGTGGACCCCGGAGAGACCGTGATCGATATGTTTGCAGGGATCGGGCCGTTCTCCGTACTGATCGCCCGGAACGCTGATCCCGAACACGTGTACGCATTCGAGAAGAACCCGGAGGCGGCACACTACCTGAAGGAGAACGTTCAGCTGAACAGTGTGGCGGACACAGTGGACGCGTACGAGGGCGACGTACGGGATGAACTGCCCGAACACGTGAACGGAGAGGCAGACCGCGTACTGATGAACCTTCCAGGAAGCGCCGACAGGTTCATCGACCTGGCGATCAAGCACACCCGGAGAGACGGCATCATCCATTACTACACGTTCGTTGCGAAGGATGATCTGGATGAGGGCGCTGCAACGGAGATACAGGAACTGTTCCGTGAACACGGGGCAACGGTTGACGTGACAGACACCGAGATCTGCGGGCACTACAACCCGGCCGTTGAACGAGTATGTTTCGATGTTCGCGTCAAACGGAAACACATATAAATAGTTTTTATCATCACATAGTAACAACTGGTGGTGTTGTGAGGGGACCCCTGTTTAAAATACTGGTATTGGCATGTCTTATCCTGGCAGCTGTAGCTGTTTCCGCCGGCCACGGAACCAACAGCCCGTCCCATGACACCAACGGATACACATTCTACGTGTTCGGTGACGACTGTCCGGAAGGAGGGTGCATGTACGCCTGCAGTACACCGACCTGTGAAGGCGAGATAGCAGGATACGACACCACGATATCAGGACAGCAAGACGGCGTGAACCTTGAGATAATCGAGACCTCGCATCCTGCCCGATTCGGTGCCGGAGAAGAGATAAACTTCCGTGTGACCGTGCAAAACCAGGGAGATACGGATGCAGAGAACGTCCGGCTGCGGGTGCAGGCCTACGGCCAGACGAAAGATGTTGACAGCATCAGCATCGGGAGCGGTGAGACGAGGACGGTCGACGTGCCGTTCACCATCCCTGTTGACGCGTCAGGCCCTGCGACCGTGGAGATAGAGGCCGCCGCGTTCGATGACTTGGGTAACCTGCTGGAGCGGGATATCGCCACGGTGAAGATCACTGTTGCGGACGCGTTCCTCTCCATGCGGCTTAACCCGACACGGGTGACGGTCGGTGACCTCGTGGAGGTGCGGGGGATGATGAGCGCACCGAACATGGATGCAGAACTCTACGTTGGCGGTTCGCACGTGACGACCATCACATCAGACGAGGCACGGCAGTATTCTCATACGATCGAGGCACGACAGCCCGGGTTCCACCGCGTTGAACTGCGGGCGGGCCAGGTACGGGAGACCGCCTATCTCAGGGTTGATCCCGATCTGGGCGTGCTTGATATGAACGTACCGGAAACAGCGAATACGCAGGACCGGTTTGATGCGTGTGCCACTGTAACATCGGCAACACAACAGGACGTACGGCTGACGCTGCTGGTTGATGGCGTGGAGAGGGCGGAACGGACGTTCCCACTGCACGGCCAGCAGGACGAGTGCTTCCGGATTTCCATCTCGGAGGCTGGCGAACGAGACATCACACTTCGGCTGGAGGGCGATGGTGTCGCTGACGAGATGACGCAGCGCATGCAGGTCGTTGAGTCCCGGATCGAGGTGAACGTGTTCCCAGGGCAGATGACGGTCGCACGCGGCAGTTCCGGTATTTTCCAGGTACAGATCCATAACCGTGACGCCCATCCGCGCACCTATTATATTTCGGTGAGCGGGCTGGAGGATATCTCCGAACTAACACATGAGCAGGTATCGCTGGGTCACGGCGAACGCCGCACCACCTTCATCCGTGTCTCACCGCAGGAAAGCGGCGTGTACCACGGCAACATCACGGTCACGTCCGATGACCGGGTGTTCGCGGACCGGTCGGTAACCGTGTTTTCCCAGGAAGATCCTCGACTGCGGGGACCGTTGGACAGGCTCCGGAGCGGACTGGCCGATGCAGCGGACTACGTGCGGAACCGGGCTGCAGCGATCGGGCTCGGTATCGTGGCACTGGTCGTGCTCATCGGGATCCTGATCATGCTTCGACGACGGGCACAGCGACGTGACGTGGTCGAACCACGGTACTGAGCTCCGCCCAGGTCCTGGAACTGAACGAAACTGCACGTTCTCAATGTTTCGCACAACATCCTCTAGATTAATCATCGGAAAGAGATAAACATGTATAGTTACGGGGCGATAGTGAAAGGTTTTTATAAGTTATCTCGGATTGTCTAACTGATCGATATGTGGAGAAAACTTTCATTACTCGCTATTCTGTTACTATTCACGGCTGTAACGTGGGGGGCCGCAGCTGAACCGTCTGTGGATCTCCGTGAGTTCAGCAATCAGGCCTGCCCAACAGGCAGCGCCAAATACGCAGTTGATATCGCAAACCCTGGAACCGCCGCTGATACGTACACTGTTGAGGTCAATGAGGAATGGAGCACGGTTGCACCGTCCTCGCTTGAGATCGCTGGTGGCGACACTGACACGGCGTACATCTGGCTGCAGCCACCTGCAGATATGCGGCCGGGAACCTACAGTTTCACAGTTGACATCACCTCTTCTGAAACCGGTGAGACGCAGACCGTGTCCGGTACGCTCCAGGTACTGAGCTGTCGTGCAGTGACACTCAGTGTTGACGATCCGGATCAGACCGTGTGCCGTGGCGATACGGCGACGTACAACGTCCAGGTCCGGAACACCGGAGAAGCAGAAGAAACGTATGAACTGGCGGCCAGTGCCGGTTCACTGTCACACACCGAGGTAACGCTGGCACCTGGCGAATCGTCAACCGTGGAACTGACCGCGTACAGCGATCAGGAAGCATCGGAGACGATCACCGTCTCTGCTGAATCCACCACGAGTTATGCTGCAGACAGCACAGAGGTGGCGTTCACGGCAGAACAGTGTCGTGACATGGAACTGTTCGTCTCCCCCTCCGAAGAAGTGATCTGTGAGGATGAGACCGGAGAGTTTGACATCACCCTGCAAAACACAGGGAATATCGAAGACACGTATTCGCTGACCACGAACGTTGACGGAGCATCGGTTCCTGACGTGACGTTGGAGCCAGGTGCATCCGAGACGTTCAAGGTCGAGATCGCTGAGAGCATGGAGGGCATCCATACCGTGGTTGCCCGTGCCACATCACAGAGCTTCAGCCAGCTCACCCGCTCTGAGAGCGCGGATCTTGTCGTTGAGAACTGTTATGACGTCGGTATCACCACACTGGGCAACCACTCCATCCGTATCGACCAGCAGGACCGGCAGCTGATGGCGTTTGAGCTGGAGAATACCGGTACACGCGGAAACTCGTACGACCTGTCGTTCACCGGACCAGAATGGACGGATCTCCGACCCACCGAGACCGGTCTTGCACCGGGTGAACGTGCCATGGTGTACCTGTACGCGGCACCGGACTTCTTTGCCGAGGAAGGAACATACGAAACCACACTGAGAGTGACGGATGCGAGCGGCCTGGTTGACCGCGTGATCGATCTCACCATCACGGTCGGTGACGAAGAGATCGTGGCCGAGACCAACGGTGAGGACGAGGTTGACCCCGGTATCACAGGGCGACTTATCTCACAGGCGAGTGGACTGGGCATCATCATCCTCGTACTGGCCGCACTGTTTGTCGGCGGATACTGGATGTTCCGCCGCCAGTGGCGGATTGATGAGGTGCAGGAGCCCCGTGACGATGACGACAACGGAAGCAGCATGGGTCCTGCCCACATGGTCGGTGATCTGACCGGTTCAGAGGATCGGGACCGGGTGCAATCAGCGGAGGATGCGGCTCGACGCCACATGGAGTCGGAGCGCGACCGCGACTACTACAAGTCAGCGAACGACTTCCTGGCACAGAACAGGAACACTGTCCGAAAAGCACTGCGCGAAGACGACTTCAGCAAGCGCTTCCTTGAAGTCTTGCTGGAGGAGGAGCAGCAGGACAAGAATCGCACCTCCGTCCTCAACGAGATCGAGCGCCAGCTCGAGAAGAAGAACCAGTAAACGAGCAGGAGAACTGCTCACCTTTTTTCACTTTTCTCTCTTTTTCTCCTATCTCTTCATGCTATCTCCCCGGATTTCCTACCGTCCTTCGATGTCGAACGCTGTCTGCTCTCTCTGGAAGTAGCTGTACTCCATATGCAGTTCCATCCGGAGGTCCCGTTCGAACACATCGGTCGGAACGGTGGCGGTACACCGGAGCGTCGCATAGTCGTCGAAAAGCCGGACGGTTGGCGGGCAGTCCAGCGTTGCCGCATCAGTCTCAGGGAACTCCGCATACATCACGTGGACTGGGCGGGACTGTCTGTCAAGGTCCGCCACTTCCCCGCTACCCAGGTTCTGTATCCGTACCGGGACCGATATTTCGGTTGTTTCCTCCTCTTCTTCACTGTATACTGGTTCCGGACTTGTTATATCAAACTCCACGCCGAGCGGGCCGGCCGTGGTCGACGTGGTGACCGGGGCGTCATCCCCGTCGAAGTTCTGTTCGGATACCAGTGTTAGCGATGCATCCGCAGTGGTTTGATAGTCATATGATACTCTGACACCGGCAGTATACGTTTCCCGGACGCCCTGGGACAGGCTGACCGGGTTGTCGATCTCCCATCCCACAACGGTGTCCGCACCGGCACGGTTTTCATCCAGGTTCACGCCCCGGAGACGGGTATCGCCCGCATAGGCAGGTGGCTGTCCGGCCACAAACCCGGCTCCGAACAATGCTGTCTCGATGTTTTCTGCCCGGCCTTCACCGGTGTTTTCAAGGTTCAGTTCCAGTATAACCGGGTTTCCCTCCGCAAACACCCGGTCGTACGGATAGAAATCCATGCTTAATCCTTCAGTTTGTGTCACAGACACGGTTTCCGTGTCGTTCACCGGTTCGGTTTCTCCACCGCCCACGCATCCGGCGAGGAGCACCGCGACAAGAAGGATGAACATGAGCCGGTCCCGCACCGATATATCACTGAGAGATCCCATTGCCGCACACCTATACTTCCCCGCATCTGGTTTAAATAATTATATCGAAGAACATGGTATATGGCGCGATCACAGCAGGACTGGGGGATTGCACTGTTTGGCGGTGTATGTGTACTGGCCGCGATAGGTATTGGCGCCCTGTTACGGCCGGATCTGGTGTATGACCAGTTCATCTGGCAGTACTTCTGGGGGCCGGTCCAGGCCGATGCTGCGGGACACCCCGTGCAGCACAGCGGTGTCACCGCCTATCCCGGCTATACGCTCGTGAACGGTATCGGATACGGGCTGGTCGCCGGGTACTTCCTCCTACTGCTGTTGGCGGCGCTGCGGCGGTTCAGCATCTTTGACGAACAGAACCTGGTGCTTTACCTCGTGCCGTTTATCGTTGGCGGCGGGGCGCTCCGGGTGATCGAAGATATCGCGACCCAGACCAGTCTTGTAACACCACCGTTCCAGTATCTGCTGATATCTCCACTCATCTACTTCGTCATGGCTGGTCTCGTGTTCGTCACGCTGCTGGCCGGCGTATACCTTGAAACGGCCGGTATCACCAGTGATTATAAACACGTGTTGTTTGCTGGTGGTTCCGTGTTCCTCCTCGCCGTGCTTGGTGTGATCGTTTCAACGGTGGCTGTAACCGTCTGGTGGATCGGGCCGGCCACGGTCGGCGGTGCTGCAGTGATCCTGGCGGTGTACGCGGCCATACTGGGTCAGGTGACGGGCACCGTTCCACAGGCCGCAGTGCTGTTGAATATGGAGAGTCTACTGGTGCTGTACGGGCATCTGGTGGATGGCGTGTCAACCGCACTGGCGATGGACTGGCTGGGTGCGGAAGAGAAACATCCGATCCCCGCAGCATTCATCGCGTACACCGGGTCGCCGTACGCCTTTATCGGACTGAAACTTGCCGTCCTGTCCATCATCCTCTACTACATGTACGGAGACGAAACGGTTCGTGCAGAGGATCCGGTGTTCTTCAACCTGGTGCTGATCGGTATCTTCTCCGTGGGCATGGGACCAGGTATCCGGAACCTGACACGGGCCACGTTCGGCGTATGACTGTGACGGGGCTGTTACGCATCAAGGATCAATCGACACGGAACACCGTGAGTGGTGATTCCTCCGTGTACTGGTACCGGTACAGGACGTCCGCACGGAGTGAGAACGAGGTATCAGCCAGGTTCGGTTCATCCAGAACGATCACACAGGACGTGGACACGCTGCCCTCCTCACCCAGACGCAGTGTTTTCTCTTTGCTGTCCGAATCGACGCACGTCGTCTCCTCCATGTCCCACGTCGTATCAGTCAGTGTGCCGCCGAAGGAAATATCAACGGTGCGGCCCCCCTCCTCCAGCCCAACGATACTTCCACCACCAACGTTCCGTACCTCGATCGTTACCGGTACCTCCCCACGGTCTGCACGGACCGGGGACGTATGCCATATCGCCACTTCGATCTCACCGTCCGTTTCGCTCACCATCTCCTCCTGTTCATCGCCAGGCCGTATCTCTCCGGATGCTGCAAACTGGATCTCCACCGATCCGGATGCCGTGAGCTCCGACCGGTACGTTACAACTGCTGTGACCGGTAACACGGCCTGTTCACGGGCAACTCCTACCATGCCATCCTCCGGTTCCAACCGCCAGATACATCGGTAGTCCGGGGCATCCAGTCCCTGTCCAGCACCGATCTCATCGAACCTGCATCGGCTCTGGGGGAGGCCGGACTGGCCGCGGACCGGCACCTGCCGTACCAGCCCCATATGACCGTGGTTCCGGATATCTGCCTGTACCTGTTCAAGGGATTCCTCACGCGGGTTCTGCAGTGTCAGCGTGGCACGGGTGTCGCTGTCCTCGTATATCGCGGTGTCTTCAAGCACGAACGACTGGATGATGTGGCCGTGCACGACTTCCTCCGTCTCATCGTCCTCATCCTCTCCTCCGTTCCCTATAGCGATGCAGCCCGCCAGCAGTATCATCACTGCAAGGCCTATGACGCCGACGCGGTAGATGTTCATCCGTCCACCTCCAGTCCACCCAGCCTGATCTCAACCGGGTCAAGCTCCATCTCGTACGCGTACCGTGTTTCAGCTATCAGATCAACTACCTGGGAGTGCGAGACGGATGGCACCTGGAAACTGCAGATCCGTGCCTGGTTCTGCCCGGTACCATCATCCACACCCCCGACGATATCCTGGTTAGAGCAATCCGAACGCATCGCTCCCGGTAGATACACGTGGATATGTGTTGGCATCGTCGGATGTGACACATCTGTAACCGTTCCATGTCCCCTGTTCCTAACATAAGCGGTTGCCTGTACCGGGATACGCTCCCCGCCAACAACGTCTTCAACGATCGAGTCGTCAGCATCTATGATGAGCTCCACCGGCATATCGGATGCCGTATCGTATGAAAGCCCGGTTAGGCGGGTAACCGTCCTGTCCTCACGGACCTGGACCTGCTGAATTGTCTGCAGATCCTGTTCAAGGACCAGGTTGAACCGTATCACACAGCTCAGTAACTCATCAGTGTCTGCACCGGGCGCAGGTTCCACGTACCACGTGAACTCCAGCTGCTCACCCGGTTCAAGCGTGGCGCTGTCCTGTCCTGTCACGTCTCCACCGGCACGACCGGTAATCTCCGCGTCAAATTCACGGACATGGTACTCGTCACACATCGAAACAAGCAGTTCGTCACCGGTCCCTGGCTCACCGATATCGATATCTGCCGGGGTCAGCCCCTCGTTCCGGACGGTGACCGAGAGCTCAGGGACGGAGAACCGGGTGATCTGTGCCGTGCCACAGTCAAGACCATCCACGGTACAGTCCGGTCCTGTCACTGACACTCCACCCTCCACGACCACCTCCTCTTCCTCGTCACCGTTCGCATCCGGAAGTGATGACAGTCCGTTAACACAGCCCGCGATAAGGATGACTCCCATGAAGGCAATTCCCAGCATTATACGGTTATCCATCAGTTTATACCTCTTCTTATTCCACGCCCGTCGGAGATCCACCACAGCCCGTTGGCCCCTCCTCGTAACGGGCCGTACAGTCACCCGACGAAATCGTTGCACCATCATCGGCGGTGATCGTATCCCGTATCGTGATCGTGACCCGATCCCCTTCCGAAATACCGATATCGCTTCCCCGTGTCGCGCCATCCCCGCTCAATGACAGCGTGATCGTTGATCCGCTGACGGATGAGCCGGTGATCGAGATGTCGCTCGGGGAGACACTGAAGTCTGAAACGGTTGAAACCGATCTGCTGTTGATACTGCGGTCAAAGTCCAGTGTCGCCTCGTCTCCCGACACGTCCAGCGCCTCCCAGTCGATATCGCCGGTACCCGTATCCGTAGTGGTATCATCATCGGTCGTTTGACGTGCATCCGGGTCGAAACAGTCCTCCAGCGGCACCGTGTCATCGTCATCATCCACGCCCGGATCTGTCGGATCGTGGTACGCGAAATCCGCGGGACTGACCGCAAAGCCGTGGCTCAGCATGCAGGTGAATCCGGCGGCGTGATCAGAAGCAGCGCCGAACACAACCTCGATCAACGGCCATATCGGAAGCCCCTGTAACAGTACTATGATCGTGTCAAGCAGATTCTCTATGTCTGCGCTACACTGCTCAAAGCTTCCGTACCCCCCTGGAAATAACCCCTGGACACAGGTCCCAAGGGTCGTCAAGGCCTCCCCTACCACGACTGCTGCCGGCTCCAGCTGTGTCTCCGCCCACATACCTGCGTCCTGGACCGGTCCAGCCGGCGCATGTTGCCATGGGATAATATAGATGACGGTACAGAACAGGGATATCAACAACACTGCCCACATGAACTGTCCGAACAGGGATACGTCCGTCTTCATCCCGTGGTATGCGAGTGCGACCAGCCCGCCGAAGATAAAGTTGAGCGTTGCCGGGTTGAACAACGCCTCATTACCGGGGTATCCTGCCACAAGGTAAAGGAATACGCCTGTACCTGCAGAAAACAGGAACATGAGGATCCAGTAGCCGATGATCCAGTCGTTACCGATCTTGTTGTGCTCGATCATCGGGAAGATCAACGCGATCATGATGATCGATGCGTTGAACAGCACATCGTTCCACGCGATCTCTCCAGTCGCCCCGGCGATAAACAGGAACAGCACGGACAGCCCCACGATAACCAGTCCAACTTTTTCATGGAACTCCGCGTGGCGTGCAACCAGGTTTGCCTTATCCTTTGCGTTGTTTATCGGCATCGTGTCACTATGACCTCCTTACCCGCTCTATCCCTCTCTGTGTTTTCTTGAGCTCCTTCTCGAACTTGTGTCCGAGCTTGCGGTACAGCTCGTTCTCCTCTGTCTTGGACTCTGCCCACTCCCCGTAAAAGATGTTGCCGACACCGGAAAGTCCCCAGAGCATCAGTATCGCACCCCAGGCATCACTGACGATCAGCCCCTCCATGAAATGGCCGAGCCCCAGCAACAGCGGGTTCGGCAAGTCCCATGCAGTCACCGTGAACGCGATATTGGAGAGGTCAACGAACGGCATCAACCGGAATACAACAACGATCGTCAGTGCAAACATAGCCACGCTGGCAACTGCCGACCCAAAGTTCTGCGTTCCCAGCCCTGGGATGTACAGCCCGTATTTTCCATGCCATTTCGTGAACGCATAGGTGAACACGAGCAGTACCGTGAGCTGTCCCAATATGAACTGGCCCACGAACGTTGACAGCGGATCGTGTGCAGCGAGGACCGCCGGCAGACCTATCAATCCACCGAGGACTGCCGTACCGAAATGGAACGTGAACGGCAGCCAAAATAACGTTACGAACAGCTTCTGCAGGAACGATTTCGGACCTCCCTGCGTGTTCGGGTTTCCCACCCGCTGCAGGGAGAGCGCGATATTGATGATCAACGGCCCCAGGATCGGGAACCGGCACAGGAATATAAATACAGATCGCTGGAACGCGTTCGGACAGAATGCATCCCCGATGTACTCCACGACCCATCCACGCCGGAACAGCCCGAACTCAGATTGCAGGTCTTGTTTGTACACCTGTGCCTGTTCCAACGCACTGCCCAACGCACTATTGCTTGACTTCTTTTGTAGGTGCTCCTTTTTCACTATCTCGTTGATGTAGTGGGCTTCCCCTTCTGAAACAGGGGTCCCCCATTTCTGGATGTCGAGTGCGGCAAGAAGGTCGTCTTCGCTTGACAGGAATCCAAAAATCTTATGGTATATCAGATCCATGAACTGTCCGAAGATACCCATTGGTTTTCTCCCTCCCCTCTCCTCTATCCGGTCCGTGCCAGTGACACGTTGAAGTCCTGGAGACGGTATGCACCGTCGGTTGACAGCGTCAGCTGGTTTGCACCGGGTTCAACGTGTTCCTGGTTGAACGTGCGCGTGTTTTCGCCGGGTACCGGGGTGAACGTGGTTGATCGTTCACCGAACGCCAGGGTCAGCGGGCGTTCAACAAAGATGCGGGCGACGTTAAACGATATCCTTCCCTCCCAGGCGTCACTGCCCAGCGTGTCGTACTGGTTCTCTGTGATATCGATATCACGCACCACGGTGTGTTCCTCGGTCTGCGCGTGGTACATCAGGCTGAGCCGTACATTGGACAGCGGGTAGTGTGAGTCTCCGGAGGTTCGGAACGACAGCACGTTTTCACCGTGCCGGAGACCGGTCGTGTTCGCGAAGAACCGGATCGTGTACGGTTCGGCGCGTTTCACCGGGAGCCGTGTGGCCACCGGATTCCCGTTCAACGTGATATCCAGCGGCTCATCACGGATCGTCTCATCCTGTACCGTGAAATGGAGTTCGCCGTGTGCAAAGCCCTGTGACTCGTAGTCAAATGCTTCGAACGGCCGAACAACCTCCCGGTTCTGCAGGTCCGTCAACACGACCTGAACATCCTCGAACACGAACGCGGGACGCCGCCAGAACGCCCATCCTGGCTCCTTCACCGTGAGACGGATCACGTTCTCACCCGGGTTCAGATGGTCATCCTCGATGGGGATGGTGGCTCGTGTATCATGTGTAAAGTCTGGGACCGGTACCGTCTCCCCGTTCACCGTCAGTACCAGGTTGTCCGGATCGGTGGCCCGGGTGGATATAAACCGGAGGTACGCTTTCTGTGGGCGGAACGCGTCAAACGTGATGGTTGCTGTGTCCTCGTTCAGCACCGTGTTCCGCACCCTGATCTCGTCCTGCTGGAATGCGGTGCTGTTGGGGGACGTTTCCTCGACGGTGAACCCGTCCATCAGGATATCTCTGGAGGAGGGTTCGGCTTCATCGAGCGCGCCAACAGTACCGATCTGTTCGAAGAACAGTGATGTACCGTCCCCTGATGGCCTGTCAGCGCCCGGAGCCTGTGGAGCGAACCCGGCGAGAATCCCTCCTGCTACGAGGATTGCAACGGCACCGATCACAACGTATGCAAACTGCGACATACGCGTATCTATGCGGGTCCTCCTAATATAAAACTACCGCGGGAAACAGGTGTATTCTTCGCCCCATCATTTTAACTGTCGTTCTCTAACCGTACATACGCGTATGAACATCCTCTCACAGGACCGGAAGGACGGGTACATGAAGCTGGAGATCGAGTCAGATGCTGATCTCTGGCACCTGAAGCACGTGATCGAGGAGCGGGATACGCTGCGTATGAACGACCAGCGGACTACGATCGAGGGCGGGGAGAAGACCCGTGCCCGTATCACGCTGGAGGTGGAAAAGGTGAACTATGAGGGAGATCGGCTGCGTGCGACCGGAGAGATCACGGAGGCACCGGAGGATGTGCAGCGCGGCTACCACACGTTCAACCTGGAACAGGGTGTCACGTTCGAGGTATGGAAGGAGAACTGGAAGGAGTACCAGCTGGACCGGGTGCGTGAGGCGGCGGACACGGAGAGTTACGAGATACTGGTCTGCATGATCGACAAGGAGGGAGCGGATATGACGATCATCACGGAGACCGGGATACAGGGACTGTCCGAGGTGGCGAGCGGTCATTCCGGGAAGATGTACCGGTCGGAAAGTGGTGAGGACGAGTTCTACGGTGAGATCATCAGTATACTGAAGGAGCATACGGACGTGGACCGGATCATCCTTGCCGGTCCCGGGTTCGAGAAGGAGAACCTGAAGAACGCGATCGAAGACGATCATCCGGGACTCGCGGAGCACGTGATGGTGGAGGACGCTTCAACGACCGGGACCCCGGGCGTGCAGGAGGTGATCAAACGCGGTGCGATCAAACGCGTGCTGCAGCAGAGCCGGATCGCGGACGAGGTGGAGGCCGTGGAGGAACTGCTTGAACATATTAACAGGGATGATGGTAAAGCGGAGTACGGCCTGGAACCGGTGAAGAACGCGGTGGAGATGGGTGCGGTCGAGATGCTACTGATCAATGACGTGCTGGTGCACCAGCAGGAGGACATGATGGAGCGTGTGGAGCAGATGAACGGCGAGGTCCAGATCGTGCATGAGGACCACGATGCCGGGAAGAAGCTGAGTGCACTGGGTGGTATCGCGGCGATCCTCCGGTACCGGATCGAATAACGGGGTTACTGCTGTTCATCCTCGACGAGGGAGGGGAGTTCGTCAAGCGAATCGATCTCCACATCCGGTTCGTGGCCGTCCAGATCGTATCCGATCCGGTGCGGGCGGCGGATGAACGCTGCATCGATCCCTGCCCGGGATGCCGCTGCAACGTCGCATCTGCTGTCTCCCACGTACAGCGGGTTTTCCGCCGACAGATCGCTTACAGCCGTTTCCAGGAGGTCCGGTTCCGGTTTCCGGTACCGGTCCTCATCGATGCTGTTCCCGATCCCGTAGCAGGCGTCCAGATATGTGTGAAGCGTATCCTCTGCGATAACATCTCGTGCCAGGTCTGAACGTGTTGTGACGTATCTGACGAAGGCATCGTTGTTATTACTCATCACCCCCAGTGACACGGTGTCGGCCAGATCGTCGATAACGGCCACGTCATCGTAGTAGTGTCGTTCTCCATCCCGTATCTGCTGTTTCTGGATATCGATCGACAGGCCCTGCTTTGTCTCCCACAGTTCTGCATGGTCAACGCCGTGTCCCGTACTCAGGTCCGAGACACGGTCAAACGCTTCCTGTCGCTCGTCGTACGTGGAGAACGTGCCGTTATGGAACCCCAGCAGTGTATCATACAGCTCCTGATACCCTTCGTCGTCCTCTCGGATGCCGTGGGCCGTGAGGGCGCCGTCCACCATCTGCTCAAGCAGCGAGTCTACTGGACCCTTCCCGACATCCAGCAGCACACCATCCATATCGAAGACCACAGCGTCGTACGCGCTCATATCATATGAGAGTTCGCTGGTGAATCTTAAACACATTCCGGTGCTCCGGCTTGTGAGCGGTACGGAAACGGTGAACGCGTCACCCTAACACGCCCAGCACCCAGGTCAGGAACCGCATCTTGAGATTCCGGAAGAATCCTTCCGCTTCATACCGGATTTCTCCGGTTTCCAGTGCTTCAACAGTCCTGTTCAACGGTTCGTCGGAGTAGATGATCGAATCCAGTGTCTCCACAGACGTGTAGATGCGGAGCGTTGCATTGTCCACCCCGCCGATCCGTGCGGTTTCGATCGCGACACCATCAGTGGCCACGCCGAACACGTGCTCGTCTCCGGCGTCATCTTCGATGTACACGTTGATCCGTTCGTTGCGTACAAGGGAGGACACGATACCCGGCAGTTCATCAGCGATATCTTCGTTATAGTGCGTTACCGCCTCATCCAGCATCTCCTGGTCTATCTGAGCGAATGAATCGATCACCGCCTGGTGTTCCTGTGGTGTGTCTTCATCCGCCTGGTCTGCAGCAACTGCTGGCAGCAGAAGGATGAGAACGGCCAGCAGCGCAACGATGGTTATTCCTCGTGTCCGTCTTAGCATAGCCTCTACTTGGTTGAGCCACCACTTAAAGCTTCCTATAGGAATGAGAACGTGTACAGCTGGAGTCCGGTGTCGCGGGGTATGAGCCGTATCTCCTGTATTTCTACCGCATCCCCCGATACGAGGCGGTACATGCGTGGGCGGGACACGTCAAGGTATGTTCCTGTACCGTCCTCCTGCAGGTCCTGTCCCTGCTTCTCGTCGGGAACAGGTTCACCATCCATCTCCACGGCAACCCGTAGACCGGTCTGGTTGCGACACCCCAGTGTAACGGCACAGTCCCGTGCAGTGAACCGCAGGGACGCGTACCCGCTATCACCCTGGAACACTGCGTACTCCGTGTCTCTTGTCCATGTGCCGCTAAGGTACAGCCGGTTCATCGTGTGCTGGCTGGTACGCCGGTCCTCGTAATCGATACGGGCATACGGTGCGCACACCTGGTATGCGGCGTTACCCGGGTCAGGTCCACCGGCACCGGCATCGATCCGGGGGCTGACCAGTTCGTTTTCGATATCCTGCACCGGTTCCCGGTCGGACTCCGCAAGGACCGTGTCCGGCAGGTCTGAACCGGCACGGAGAAGAAGCCTGCGGATCTGCTGTTCCAGTCCGGTGTACCGCTCCCCGGTACCGACCTGTTCATAACAGATGCGGCCCTCCCCGTTGATGAGTGTCTGTCGGGGACGGTGACGGTTGCCGTACAGTGTCCAGGTCGTGTTGTCCGCGTCAAGGGCGACCGGGTAGTCAATGCCGTGACGGGTTACCGCGGTTTCCACGTGTTCCGGATCCTGTTCGAACGTGAACCGCGGTGTGTGGACACCGATCACCGTTAGTCCGTGGTCACGGTAGTGTGACCACAGCTGCTTCACGTAGGAGAGATGGTGCAGTCCATCCAGAGAGCTGTGTGACCAGAAATCAAGGAGTACCGCCGGGGAATCAGGCTCTCCCGGTTCCAACCCGTCTTCATCGTCCGTGTTGAACCAGTCAGTGATGTCCTGAAGCGCCGGTGCTTCATCCCCAGCTACATCTAACATCATATGTAAAGAGATAGTGCTACCACTTAAAGGTTGTCGGCGTTCAACGCGTGCATGCAGTGAACCGGGAAGTTATGCGCTCTCTTCTTCCTCGTCTTCCGCTTCTTCGGCCGCGTCTTCCTCGGATTCTTCTGCTTCGGCCGCGTCTTCCTCGTCCGGTTCTTCGTCCAGTTCCTCCGGTTCGTCCGGCTCTTCCGGTTCCTCTAAGTCCTCTGTTTCGTCCTCTGCAGGTTCTGCAGAATCTTCAAGTTCTTCTGCTTTTTCAGCCAGTTGCTGGCCTGCCTGTTCGCGGCCCGTATCTTCACGTCCTAGAAGCTTGTTCAGGTATTCTCGTAGACCCATGATGAATCACAGGAAAACAGTTTTACGCGCTGCCTTTTATGTGTTCCCCTGCATCCGGGCAGATTACCGGGAGCTGGAACGGTCTGCGTCTTCGATCACTTCCTCGGCGGACTCGATGAACCTGATGGTATCGTCCATCGCATCATCAAGCTGTTCCCCGGTAAGCTGTTCCATCTCACTGTACTCGTACTGCTTCCACATCTGTATCACGTCTTCACAGCGTCTGACATCACGTGCCGGGAGCACCCCGTCCTCCACAAGATGGGTTTCAAGCGCATCCGCCAGTTTTTTCTGGACCGGTGGGGACACGCCATGAACGATGAGTGCGGCCTGACCTGCATCAACGACAGCATTGTACAGATGTTCAAGGATCTGTGCCCGATACGTTTTCTCCACCTTCATGGTTCGTTTCGGTGCCTTCATCAGCAGTGACCGCATCGCCTCCTTCGTCCCCGGGATCTTGCCGGCGTCCAGCAGTTTCTTGATCGGAAGGAAGAACCCTGACGGGTCATACACCGGGATGCCTTCCCGGATCTCGGAAAAGGTCACCGGCGACCCGTGCCGCACCAGGTTCCAGTAGTCTGAAATAGTGTAGAACGTGGGGTTGATGGAGATCTCGCGGTCCGCGGTGAACGAATTGATCGCGGTGCGTACTGTTTCCTCAAAATCATCTCTCGTCACGTCGTGTGCACTAACGTCATCGAACAGGATGACCAGCGTGACAGAATCAGTCTCCTGCAGGTCGTCCACGGTCAGGAGCCAGATAGATTTCACCACGTCCTCGTAATGGTCAAGGATACGATCACAGCATCCTTTCACCTTGTCAACGGTCGTGTCCTCCGCGTTCTCGTCGTGTTCCCCTGCTTCCGTACCGGTATCCAGCAGGTCCGGCTCGTGTTCCCGGGACAGGACGTTCTGGATCGCGGATTCGAAGTCCCGTAAATGGGCCCGGGACGCGTATATCTCTTCATCCGGCAGGCCGTCGAGATCTCCCTCCTCCATGGCTGTCTTGTTGTCCCGTATCCGCTGCAGCATCCTCCAGTACTCCTCACTGACCAGTCCCTGTTCCACGAACACCTCCCTGAACCGTTGCAGGGTTTCCTCTTCCTCTACGGGCAGGTCCACGCCTTCCTCAGCGAGTGCTTCTTCACAGAGCAACACTGCTTCTTCGTGGGCTGTGGAGACGATATCCTCGTGTTTCTCGGTTTCCAGCCGGTCGAACAGCGAGGCCATGGCCTTGATGAATGCCATCGCCTGTTGCAAATAGTCATCCATCTCAGATGCGGAGAATGCTGAGAGTGTACCGTGATCGATGCGTTCCGTGAGTTCGTAAAACGATTCATAGTCCGTGACAGCCTGCTGTTTCAGCAGGTTCCGCTCGACGAAGTTCCGTTCCAGTTCCTCCGCCACGTGGTTCGGTGACGGGGGAGGATGCCCATAGTACATGAGTACCGCCTGTGCGGCCTCTGTCATCGCATTGAGCAGTTCCGCGGTCACATCCTCCAGCAGGAGGCGTCGGGTCTTCAGGTATTTCTCCCGGCTCCGCTTGATCAGTGTCTGCGCCCGTTCCTCCGTGCCGTGCAGCTCCCCTTCCAGCAACAGTTTCTGGGTGAGCCGGATATACCCGGATGGATCGTACACCGGCTGTGCATCCCGCATCGAGGTAACAGCCCAGGGTTCTCCGGAGATCAGCAGATCCCACCACGAGGACAGCGGTTTCGGTGGCTGGATGTGAAGGTCAAGGTCGTCCGGTGCATCGTCCTGGATTTCCCGGATCGTCTGCTTCACGGCACTGTACTCCTCCCTGTCAAAACCGGGGTGTGTATCGTCAACGATCACCAGGATATCGATATCCGATCCTTCCACGTGCTCCTTCCGGGCGGCCGAACCGTACACCATCACTGCCTTGACGAACGGCCCAAGTTCGTCCTCCAGTGGCGTGCATCGTTCCTGTATCTCCTGTAACCGGTCCTCGTTCATCACCAGTGTTTGTACGGCATCATCGCCTAAATAAGTATCCTCCCCCCGGGTTTTCTCCCGCAGCGGTGGACGTGTTTCCACCGGATCCGCTGCCGGGAAGAACAGTGCAAATATTTTTATGTTGTACCTGCAAACACCCGGATATGGCACAAACCCGTCCACTCGACGAATGTGTTGTGCTGGTCACCGGCGGGACCGGCGCACTGGGCTCCGTCGTCACACAACACCTGCTCGGCAGGGGATGCACCGTTATCACCACGTACCTTGATTCCGAGGAATACAAGGAGCTGAAGACAGCGGTTGGTGACGAAGCGGACCTGACCGGGTACAAGGTTGACGTCCTGTCCGAGGAACAGGTGGAGGACCTTATCTCAAAGGTGGTGGAGACGCACGGACGGATCGATGTGCTGCTGAACCTTGTCGGGGCGTGGAAGGGCGGTAACCCGATCCACGAGACTGGCGAGGACACGTGGGATGACATGCTGGATGTCAACCTGAAAAGCGTGTTTCTCGTGTCAAAGCACGTGCTCCCGCACATGCGTGACAACAGGTTCGGCCGCATCCTCTCTATCGGTGCAAAAACAGGGAGTGAGCTCCCGTCTGACGGGGGTCCGTACGCTATCGCCAAGCGCGGGGTGGAATCCCTGACCGTACTACTGGCCAAAGAGAATGCCTCCCACGGTATCACCGCCAACTGTGTTCTCCCCTCCGTGATCGATACGGATGCGAACCGGGAGATGCTTGGGACGGACGATGTTGAACACTGGGTGACGCCGGAGGAGATCGCGGACCAGATCATCTCCCTGATCCAGAACCCGGACAGGACCGGGGACGCCGTGAACATGTACGGTGGTCTCTGAAGACGACACCGCTTCTCTCCGCTGCAACCGTTTGAACCTGTTTACGGAATTTCACCGGTGTGAACGTCCCATACGATATCTGCCACGACATGTGCTGCGACACCGATCATCACCGGTATGACCAGTGGATGGATCCCTGTTAGCAGGATGATCACGACCAGTATCGCAAGGTGCGTGGCCATCCGATGGTACACCAGCGCAGGATACTCCATATCCGCGAGGAATGCATCCGGATCCGTCATTGCTTTCACCGGATGCCTGAACCAGTACAGTCCCTCACGTACACGGCCTTTCACCACCATCGAGAGCAGTGCATGGTCAACATCTATCAGCACCCCTGCAGCTGTCCCGGCGACCGTCCACAGCAGAACGTCCGGCGTATCAAACCCCGCCAGCTGCGCAGCGATGAATACGACAAACCCCGAGATGACAGCGTGTTCGTCCGGCCGCATACCCGTATCAGGACGGACGAAAACATAAAAAGACGCTGTTTTTACATCCGTTACCGGGTTAAAGGTATAAGAAGGCTGGGAAATGAAACTGTGTATGGTGCAGGGAATCGAACTATTGCATGCCGTTCTGGGAAGTACCAGCGTGTACTTACAGCTGTTACGGTTCTTCGTCGTGTTCTTCATCGGGATCGCTGTGACACGGTTCGTGTTGATGCCGATGGTGCGACGGATCGCTGTTCGGCGTGGAACGGAGAAGAAGACGCGGCATTCAGTCGAAAACTTTGTCGGCGTGATCGGGTTTTTCTTCGCGCTCACCGCGGCGCTGCAGGCCGGTAACTTCGGAGGCCTGGTCACACTGATCGGAACGGTCGCGGCCGCGGCAACGATCGCGATCGGCTGGGGTATGCGCGATCAGATCGGAAGCCTGGTGTCCGGCGTGTTCCTCCATATATCACCGTCGTTCGTGAACGGGGACTACATCTCCGTCGGCGACGTGAACGGAACAATCAGGGATACGAACATGATCGAGACACGGATGCGTGGACCGCACGGGCGGAACATGATCGTCCCCAACAGCTACCTGACGACACGACCGCTTGTCAACCATACGCGGGGAACGAAGACACAGGACAGTATCACGGTGAAACTTCGTCCGGAGAAACTTGATGACGGCGTGACCGTATTGATGGACCTGGCGGCAGCGGAAGAGGAAATCCTTGATGTGCCGAAACCACGTGTCACACATGCGGAGATAGATGGTAACGCTGTAACAACGGACATCGTCTACTATATCGAGGACGGGCAGGATGCCCGGCAGATCAAGACCCGGTTCATCCGGACATTCGCCCGTGAAGCCGTTGAACAGGATCTTCTTGCAGAACCGGACGCGGATGAGGATACGGAATCCGGCCCGGCATGATACAAGTAAGCGGCGGAACCCTCCTTTTTTGTCCGTCCCACCGTCTTCCAGACGTTGATTCCGGCGATTACTCTTATCACCGTGCATCACGCAGGTAACGCGCCCAAACTGGTAGAAAATGCAACTACTGTCCCGTTTCCCCGAACATAGAAACTGATTGCTGTTTTAAAGGTGTTCGTACGTCAGACAGCGTCATGGCACGAAACACCACGGATCAATCACGCAGTAATATCACCTGGTGGGCAGTCGCAGCACTCGCCGTCGTTATAGCGCTCGTGGCAGGTCTTGCGCTTCTTGGAGATGATGTAGGCGAGGAGCCACCCGCAGAGGAACAGCTTCCCGAGGAACCGGTCGCTCCGGGAGAACCTCCTGAAGAAGAACCAGGGATAGATAACGAGACAGAGGACAACATGACCGACCCGGCAGCACCTGAAGACGAGGAAGCTCCCGACGGCTTCTAACCGGGACAGCTTCCATGCTGCGACCATCTAATCCACATTCTCCCTTTTTTATTTTATCCTGCCATACCGCTACTGCTCTTCCGTCATGTTCATCTTCTCCTGGAGTGATTGGAGGTACATTTCTGCCATTTGGAAGCGGCCTTGTTTGAGTTTTTTGGTGGCGAGGTTGAGTTCGAGTTGTTGGTCGTAGGTGTCTTCT
>JALDAF010000067.1 GCA_022729315.1 Candidatus Nanohalalkaliarchaeum halalkaliphilum
AGCATATCGAACAGATGTTCCGGGACGTGGGGACGCTTCGGCGGGAGACATCCGTCATGCTGGAAGGTGTTTCCGAGGAGCAGCACGTTCTCCTGGAACGGTTAAACAGTATTGAGAAGCGGATGCAGGAGCTGGAGATCCAGGAGAAAGTGGATAAGGCCGAGATTGAGCGCGAGATTGAGTCGGTACGGGATGAGCCGGTTGACCTGTCATGGGTCGAGGAACGATTGGAGAAACTGGCGATTGACGAGTATACGGATGATGCGGAACTCCGGGAACGTATCCGTGAGATACAGCGAACGATCTATGGTTCGATGGATCCAGCGCAACGGGTGAAATGGATCGATACCAGTATCTCGAAACGCCTCGAGCAGGTGGAGGAGACCACGAAGTCGCTGGAAGATGTCGAGGAACTGACGCTGGGGCAGGAGCAGGAATTATCGCGTATAACAGCTTACCTGCGTAAGATGAAACGATCTGTCGAAAACACTGTTCCCTCACGGGACACGGATCAGCAACGTGTATCCCAGTTAAGCGAACAGCTGGAACAGCTTATGGAACAGCATCAGAACACTCGGAAACATCTGAAAAAACTCCGGAACGAACTGGAAGGTTCACCGGCGGACCACGGATCCGCCGAACACCTTGAGAAGCGGCTTGAGGAGAACCGTAAGCGGATAGAACAGATCAACCAGAAGCTGGACGAACTCCCCTCCAGTAAAACATACAAAGCGTATGCGGACCGGCAGATAGCACAAGTGGAGGAAGAACTGAAACAACTCTCCGACCTGGTCCTGCAACTCCTCGACATACAGGAACGGAAATCTTAGCGCATACAAATTCTCCTGTTACCGGACAGCTCACCGGGCCATCCTCCGGAACAAGGTGAACCTATTTAAATCTTCTCCGCCGTTGGATTGGTATGAACGTGGCAGCAAACCGTAACGCTGTAACCTGCTGGCATTCTGTCGTTAATACAGTCGTTATGCTGCCACGAGGACTGGGCTTTGGCTCCAAGATTATTAAGCTGTTCCGGAGCTAAAGTCCAGGACCATACCGTTCTTCCTCCTTTCTCAACCCCTTCACGGGTGGTGGCTTATGGTTCTGGACGAGCTGAGACTCGACGACGGCGCCCAACGGCTTATGATGGTTCTCTGCCTACCGCTTGTAGACGGGGTGTTCGCCATGCTCCTCATCACGGGCGCGGTGGCCACATTCTCCAACATCGTGGTCGTGGCGCTCACCATTTTCACCGGTGCCGGCGCACTAGCCGTCCTCTACTCCCATGCGGAATCCAGGGAACACGCCCGTAGCATGGTGAAACAGGTGGCGCCTATACTTCTTGCAGGAACTGTGGTAGTGGCACTGGTAGCCCCGGTCTTCGCCGACCTGTTCCACGTGAACAGGCTCCAGTACGCCGCCGCACTCGTCGTGCTCGTGATCGCCGCCCAGCTCCTGGACCTCACCTATGCAGACAAGTTTTCACCGCACGCCGTCATCCTCACCGGGTTCGTGCTCTCCTTGAAAAACCCGGCTGCGATCACGTTCAGCCTCGCATACCTCGCACCGGCCCTCATCACTGCAGCCATCGCTCTCACCGGGCTCTACCTCGCGGCCAGTCTCAACCCGGACCGCCTCAACCTCGTATATGTGCAGAACGGCGGTGCACTCGTCCTTGTCCTGGTCGCCCTTTCACTGTTCGGCCTCAACATCCCCTCAGAACTCACGCTCACCGTCCTCGGCGGCTCCCTCGCAGCCGCACTCATGGACGGTGGAAGCGGCGTCTGAACAGCCAGCAACCATGCTCCTAGCGCTATATGTGTGTCTGTTTCAAATTGGCAAATGTGGGGCACTGCGTATATCGAAGAGAACGCAATTCTAAGCATTTACCGGAGGTAAATGCGGTGGGCAGGATTCGAACGGCCCAAACGAGTTTCCGCTGGCGTCGAATGCTGGCGTAAGCATTGTAAGTGCGGGGGGCAGGATTCGAACGCGAAGACTAACGTCTTCTCAGAGTTCGAATCTCTGGTTTGAGCATACGTAGTGCGGGGGGCAGGATTCGAACCTGCGAACCCCTGAGGGACAGGGTATCTCCTTATCGAAGCTCGCATTTGCTCACTTCTCGAACCGCCACCTCTATCGAGGAGTCGGTGATCCTAAACCCTGCGCCGTTGGCCGCTTGGCTACCCCCGCGCTATACTGTCCTCCGGACTTCTTGAGGCGTAGCCGAATGATGTCCGGCGCATCTGTGGGAACAGATGCCTTGGCTACCCCCGCAGATTGGAGATCCGGCGTAGTGGTGTATGTTTGTGTGCCAGTGTTTTTAAATGAACGAGTGGAAGTGGGTGCATGTCACGGTGACGTATCCAGCCGTTGATGCGTCCCGGTCCCTGCCAGGCCTGCGATGGTGAGCAGGATGCCGAGGCCGATGACGGGAACGGTGATCTGGATGATGCCGAGTACGGTGAACCAGAGACCCCATCCGAGGAGGTGGCTGAATGCTCCGAGTACGGTGAGAAGGAGTAGTGATATGCCGATGACGGTCCAGAGGAACAGGCCGTGTTCAAGGAGGGGAACTGTTACGTCTTCCGGTGGGTAGAATATTGCAAGTGATGTGAAGCCGGTGAGGATGCTGAGCAGGTTAGCTGTTAATCGTTTCGGGTTCATCGCAGGTTTCAGGGGGGGTATTGTGTACAGTTAGGTGGTGTTTTCAGGTGTGTGATACGTGGTTGTGGTGGCTGCGTTCCTGCTCAATCTGGATGGTAACGTGTTGCAGGTCGAACCGGTCCTTGAGACGGTCAGCGATCTGTTTTCGGAGCGTTTCTGCCTCTGCAAGTGTTTCCACACTCATCTCTGCGTGGACGGTGCAGACGTTGACGTTGGAGCAGACCCGCCAGCATCGGATGTCGTGGGCATCCTCCACGCCATCAAATGTTTCCACGGTTTCTTCGATACTGTCCGGGTCGATAGGGCTGCGCTGGAGGATGATTCCAGTTCCTTCCATGATTATCCTGGCAGCGGACCATACCACGACCAGTGCGATCGCCACGGCAATGAGGGGGTCGATGATGGTGATCCCGGTCACCCAGATCACGATCACGCCGATGATGACCGCGGCGGAGCTTCCGGTGTCGGCGATCAAGTGGTAGAACGCGCCTTTCTCGTTCAGGCTTAGTGCTTCGCTGCTGTGGAGGTAGAGGACGCAGACCAGGTTGATGAGTAGTCCGCCCACTGCAATAGCAAGCACCGGTCCGGGCTGCATCTCGACAGGGGACAGGAAGTGCTGGTACGCGGTCCACAGTATCCATCCTGCCATCGGGATCAGCAGGAACCCGTTCAGAAGGGCGGAAATGACTTCTATCCGGTGGAATCCGTAGGTCCATCGTTTCCTGGCGTCAACGGTCTCTGCTATGTATGCTGCGGCAAAGGCTGTTGCGTAGGCCGAGGCATCGGTCAGCATGTGTAACGCGTCACTGATCAGTGCAACGGACCCGAACACGAGGCCGCCGATCAGCTCCACGATGAAACCGATCACGTTCAACACGGTGACAACGGCAAGCTTCATCCGGCTCGATGTTTCGCCTGTCCCGTGTCTGTGGTGTTCATGTTCGTGGCTGCTACTCATTGACGTGGAAAAACCTCCTTGTTATCGAGAATCGGCGCGTTCTATCGCGTCCATGGTAATTGATAGGCGGTTCGCGTACTTAATGTATGGGGGTTAGAAACCAATTCTCCAACGTGTGGAGGAGAGGATGTCTCTTTGCTGGGTCAGGAGAACAGCGCCAGTAACCAGGCGAGAAACCGCTGAAAGATGCTTTGACGGTGTTCCATCTGTCCGACTGTGGACATGTTCAGTGATGCTGACACGTCAACACGGCCAGCGCCCTGGATCGATGACGGGTAGCCGAGGTCGGTTGACGTGGTGGTTATCCGTTGCTTGACGGTTCGGGGCGTGGTGTCAGGGTGCTGTTCCAGGAGCAGTGCAGCCTGTCCGCCGACGTGTGGTGTCGCCATGCTGGTACCGGATTTGGTGACGAAGTTCCCGGTCCGTGACGTGGACACGATGTCTGTTCCCGGTGCGACGACATCCGGCTTCACCCGGCCGTCCGCGGTGTACCCCCTGCTGGAGTACGGGGCGATCGTGTCCGTCCTGTCAACTGCACCGACTGTGATCGGCCGTTCCGCGCAGCCAGGAGAGGACAGGGTGGTGTTTGCAGGGCCTTCGTTACCGGCAGCAACCACGACCGTGAGACCGCTCCGCACCGCCACGTTTGCGGACCGGGAGAGAGCGTCCTTCCCGTTGCATTGATTCAGGATACTGCCCAGACTCAGCACGGCGACATCGATACTGTTCCGAATCGTGTAGTCCAGACCGCTCAGCAACTGTGCACCGGTTCCGGTCCCGTCATGTTCAAGCACTTTCACATCGTACAGGTCGGCACCTGGCGCAATACCACGGTACCGGGGATGGGTGGAGCCGATGATCCCGGCGACGTGTGTCCCG
>JALDAF010000016.1 GCA_022729315.1 Candidatus Nanohalalkaliarchaeum halalkaliphilum
CGCTTCCGACCGGAACACGGTGACACTGGAACCTGGCATCCACACACTGCTGAACCTGACACTGTATCACGATGCGACGGGGAACATCACGGTGAACGCATCGAGTCACAACCATACCACGATGGAGAACATCACGATCATCGATACGCCGAACATCACGCTTGCCGCGCCGGTGGACGGGGAGATACGGGACTACCGGAACGCCACCACCATGCTTAACACCTCATTCACCGCGGAGGAACCGGTCAATGCCTCAACCGTGCTGAACGGGTCCACGATCAACACGACGGAGACGGACACAGCCGGCCAGAACTGGATGAACACCTCGCAGTCCCTGGATCCGGGCACGTATACGTGGAACGTGAGCCTCACCGGCCTTGAGACAGGGTATGAAACGGTTTCACAGACGAACACGTTCACCCTGGAGGAATCTCCGATGCTGCAGGCTGTGACACCGACGGATGGAGCAGTGTTCTCCCCGGATGAATCGGTCACGTACAACGTGACGATCGATAGCGTGGCGAGCGGGACGGTGATGCTGGTGGAGAACGGTGAAACGCTCGAGGAGTACGATCACCCGGCTGGCAATGCGTCATATAATCTGACGGTGGAGCGCAGTACCGGCACCTACACGTGGAACGCGACGTTTTACTCGGGTACCGGCAACAGTTTCACAACGGAGACGCGGCTGTTCAAGGTGGAGGATGAGGATGACGATGGACCGACTACCACGACTACAGCGGGACCGACACGGCAGCATACTGAAACCGAGGATGAGTTGAACGAAACCGACTCAGTGGCAGACCCCCAGATAACGGAGTCTGCAAACAGTACGCATATCGACAGCATCTACCTGGAACCTGGCGACCGGCTGCATCACGGCTTTGAACGGTTCACACCGCTTTCAACCATCACCGTTACGGCAGAGGAGTCGCTGGAGAACGCGTCCATCCTGCTAAACAGGACCTTCACTCGGTCCATCCCTGTGACAGGAGGAGAACATATAGCTGTTTACGAGGGAGTTACCGTTGAGACGGAGGCGTCCGTGACGACCGCGTTCACGTTCACCATCAACGGTTCATGGTTCGTGCAGCACGGCGTCCACCCTGCCAACGTGTCCGTGTACCGGTTCACTGGCGGTGACTGGGTGCAGGCGGATACGGAGCTGCGTGACCGGGATCCGTACCGGTACGGGGCGAATACCACGCCCTCAACGGTCATGGTCGGCGGCACCCATACACCGGTGAGTGCAGCGGACGGTGAGCAGTGCATGGAGTTCCCGGGCACGTACGGACTGGAGGACACATGGGATGTCGTGGAGAGCTGTGAGCTGTGGCGGCAGAAGAGCCGACTGGAGGAACAGCTTGCCGACAAACAGGCGCAGGAGCTTTCAAGTGACGAGACGGACGTGATCGCGGAGGCGGAGACCTATCTTGAGCAGGGTGACCTGGAACGGGCTGAATCCCTGCTGGAGGAACTGGATGCGGATCCGGTGAATGACCGGGAACCTGCGGATACCCTGCTGTTCGTGTTACTCGTCATCGTTCTCACCGGTCTCGTACTCCTGTACCGGCAGATGCGTCGAAAACAGGAGATCGAGGCCTGGCAGGCGTGACACGGGAGCAAACCGTTACATATATGTTGCTCCGGTAAACACCACGTACACATGACGAAGATCGATATTCTCGGCGTCCCCACGGACTACGGTGCGAACCGGCGAGGGGTTGACATGGGACCGTCCGCGATCCGGTATGCAGGACTGTTGAATGAGATAGAGTCCCTGGGGCTCGACTGTGAACGCGACCTAAACATCACCGTCCCACCGATCGAGGAGGGTGACGCACAGCCACCGATGACGGAACTTGAGCAGGTGATGCAGTCCCTGTCGGAGGAAGTGGTGGAGGCCACGGACGATGGACGGCTCCCCGTGATGCTGGGCGGAGACCACTCTATCAGCCTTGGATCGCTCCATGGCACGGCACAGAACGGGGATACTGGCGTGATCTGGTTTGACGCCCACCCAGATGTGAACACGCAGGAAACCTCTCCAAGCGGCAACATCCACGGTATGCCCCTGGCCGCGGCACTGGGGTACGGTGATTTCCCGGACTGGACACGCGCCGATATCGCTGAAGAGAACGTGGCGATCGTGGGGCTGCGCAGTGTGGACGACGGTGAACGGGAACTACTGGCGGACAGCGATGTCACGGTGTACACGATGGAGGACATCGACCGGCGCGGTATCGGTGATGTAACACGGGATGCGCTGGACGTTGCAGGGACGGACACGGAGAACGTGCACGTCAGCCTGGATATGGACTGGCTTGACCCGAAGGAGGCGCCGGGCGTTGGAACACCCGTACCTGGCGGTGTCACGTACCGTGAAGCCCATCTTGCGATGGAGCTTGTGGCGGAGCATAACAGCGAACACGGCAGCCTCCGTTCCATCGACGTCGTCGAGGTCAACCCGATCCGTGACCGCGAGAACAAGACGGGGAAGCTCGTGGTCGAACTGGTGGCAAGCGCACTCGGCAAACGCATCCTGTAACCAGGATATTCCACACCTCTCAGACAGGATGGGAACAGTTCCATGACCGCCGCCCCGCAGTATACCTAACCTGTTTTATATGACAGGAGGTTCCAGTTCTAACATGGGCATGGAACACGATGAGGACAGTATATCGGACGAGATAGATGTCGGAAGCATGTACGATGAACCGTCCGAGATACCGGTGAACCCGGTGGATCTGCTCTACCAGGAGCAGGAGAAACAGTGGGCCTCCATCGAATTCGAGGAGGTGACGGCTGAGGGCGCGGTACGGGAGGCATTGGCGGATGCGGCCACACAGTTCCACTACCTCTACCTGTCACAGCTGATCGTACTGGGCGATATCACGAGGAATGCAGCCAACCTGGACGTGAAGCGGCTGGCCGCGTTCCTCACCGCGTCCAGGATCCGTGACGTGGATGCCTGGGGCCGATACCTGGCCTCCCTGAAGATGCGGACAACGGTCGCCGAACCTGTCCGGACCTACTGCACCCATATGTACAATGATGATAACCGGCTGTCACGGCTGATGGGACTGATACTGGCGGACGTGTTCCGGCAGGCGATCAGCAGGAACACGCACAGTTTCCCGGATCCCACGTTTAAACGACTGATCGAACGTGACCTGACGGAGGGCGACAAAAACGTCAAGCTCACCCGACGCTACCTCAAACGCATCAACCGGAACCTGGACGTGGATGAACGAGAACACGTCACCATGCAGCTGGACCGGTACACGGTGCTCATCGACAACATCATCGACGACCGGCAACCCGCGTTCGCACAACTGAACGTGGACACGGACCTGCTCCGCGAACAGATACGGAACGAGATCGATGCCTTTCACGACGACATCACACAGGACTGACCAACCGGTTACCCTGCAGCAGATCGGCAGCTTCCAGACCAACACCCAACTGGAACCATTACGTTTCTACTGGAAAGTGGCAAAACCTTACGTGGTATAAAAGGTTTGGAGTCATATAGTGCTACATGTCTATTGAGAACGGTATCGATACGCTGCACTACGTGATCCTGGAAACACTTGAGGACCCGAAGTGGAAAACCCGGATCCGTGACGTGATGCAGGATACCGCGATCGACCACCCGCTTGAACAGATACCGTCCATCCAGACGATCGGCCGGCGCGTGGACGAACTGGCCGACCAGGGCTACATCACCTCGTGCATCCTGTCCCCCGACAATGTCGACCGTGACCTGATCATCAGTTACAGGCTGACGGAGGATGGACGGCAGGTGATGTCGGAGAAGCGTGATGAGATCCTGCAGGAAGTAGCGCATACCACCTCGAACAAGGCCTGTGCACAGGAACGGTCCGTGTCGAAACCGGCGCTGGTGAAGATGATCGCCGAGCAGTTCGACCTGGATGACGATGGGAAGAACCGGATTACGGAACAGTACAGCGAGGACGAACTGCTGTCACTTCTTACCCTGCACTATGCACAGGAGAACGCGGACACGTTCGCCACCCACGACCGTTGCCACACGCACAGCGGGGAAACGAATGAGAATTTCCAGCACCTGGTCCAGTAACCCTGTTTTTACCAGCTTACTTCTTCGAACCGATACTGCTCCCTATCTCCATTCAACACCCATACCTCCTGTCCATGCTCGATGAGGCATCGGATCATCTCCCGTTGACCCGGACTGAGCGTGCTCTCGTTATACTTGACCTCGACGAATCCGTACCGCTGCTCGGGCTCCCATTCCCGTACCCGGGGTTCGTCCATCCACGTGTTCAGGTTGTGGGTGTTGGGCTTGGTGACGAAGAAGTCGGGGATCCCTTTCATCGTCCCCATCTCGTTCCATACCTGTCGGTATACGTCTGGCTGGAACTGTTTGAACGCGGATGCGGACCGTTTCCAGCACCGTAACCCACTCTTCTCACACAGGTCCTGGAAGAACTGTTCGAACCGCTGGCCGCGCTCCCCGTTCTCCACGGCCCGCTGACTGTATGCTGACAGGCCCTCCAGTCCATGCTCCCGAAGATACGTCCACACGTCCCGCCCGATCAGCGTTTTCACGCCGTGCTGCCCAACGTACGGTAACGCGTCCTCCAGCACGTACCCGATATCCTGCTTTTCCTCCACCTGCTCCAGCACCTGGGAGTCCACCACAGCTTCAAACAGCTGGCTGCACATCCGTTCCCGATCACGTTCCGGGAGGAAGGTCCACCAGTCGATGAACGACACCTGCTCCCACCGGGACCCGCCCTGCTGCAGGTGGTAGTTCCCGGACTGTAACGGGTTTCGCAGCTGTCGCCCATACCCGGAGCATTCCGGTACCTCGGACACCGCGACTGTTCCTTTCACCTGCACACCGGTGAGCTGTGCCTCCGTCCCACGCAGGATACGCTTCAGATAGTCCCGGGATTCTGCCCCGGCAATGATATAACCGTTCCCGGTTTCCAGCAGTGCGATACGTGTGATGGACATGGCGTGTACCCGTGTTCCACCGCCACTGTTAAACGTCTATCGTTACGGCCTATTCCATGGCCTGGAATCCCTGCTGAAGGTCTTCGATCAGGTCGTCCACGTCCTCGACCCCGACCGATACCCGGATAAGGCTGTCCGTGATCCCGGTGGCTTCCCGGACCTCCCGCGGCACATCGGAGTGGGTCATGCTGGCAGGATGTTCGATCAGTGATTCGACACCGCCAAGGCTGACGGCGAGCGGAATCATGTCGAGACTGGTGAGGAATGTTTCTGCCGCGTCCATCCCGCCAGCGATCTCGAAGGACAGCATACCTCCAAACCCGTTCATCTGTTCACGGGCAAGGTCGTGCTGCGGGTGCTGCTCCAGACCCGGGTAGTATACCTGGGTTACCTGGTCGTGCTCGGCCAGCCAGTCCGCGATCTGCTGTGCATTGGATTCGTGCTGCTCCATCCGTGCAGCCAGTGTACGGGTTCCGCGCAGTACCTGGTACGCGTCGAACGGGGACAGCATGTTCCCCATCCCGATCTGCTGCAGGTATGCCAGATCATCATACAGTTCCTCATCATCAAGGACGAGTACGCCGCCGATGGAGTCACTGTGACCGTTCAGGTATTTCGTGGTGCTTGCCACGACCACGTCAGCCCCCAGTTCCATCGGTTTCTGGAAGTACGGGCTCATGAACGTGTTGTCCACGGCAAGCAGCGCATCGTACGTGTCCGCGATCTCTGCGATGGCACGGATGTCACACAGTTTCATCAACGGGTTGGTCGGTGTCTCCATGAACAACAGATGTGTGTCCGGGTTCACGGCCTCCTCCACGTTCCCGGGGTCGCGCGCATCAACGAAGTCGATATCTATACCGAGCCGCTCGACCAGCACCTCCTCGAACATGCTCTTGGTCCCGCCGTACAGGTCGTCGAACGCGACCATGTGGTCGCCGGGCTGTAACGTGGCAAGGGCCAGCGTGTTAATTGCTGCGGTCCCGGATGCATACGCAAGTCCGTGCTCGCCACCTCCAGCGATGCGATACGGTTTTCCAGTGCGTTCCGCGTCGGATTAGAGAGACGGGAGTACACGTATTCGTTCTGATCCGGGTCAAGCGCCTCCAGATCCATGTCGGGATCGATCCCGGGTACTTCAAAGGTTGAAGAAAGGTGGATGGGTGTGACCACGTCCCGGGAGTCCCCGGGTCGATGCTCTCCACGGTTCACGGCCCGTGTCCGGAACCGGTGCCTGTCGCCACCCATACCTGTCACTGGGCGATGGTCACTAATTAAAGTTACTGTATCCATGGACTGGCGTCACTGGGTGGGCACATCAGTACAGCTCTTCCACGCTGATGGTCAGCCGGTCACGGAACCGCGGGATATCGATGGCCTCACCGAGTCTGAACGCGTCCAGCACATCATCCACTGACCGGTACTGATCCGCGTCATCCTCGTAGTCATCCGCAGCACGCTCGATCATCCGGCGGAGATCCCGCTTTTTGTCGTCGTGAAGCATGTCCGACTGTACCGCCAGCTCGAACCGTTCACGGACGAACAGCTCGGCCAGCCCATACACTTCTGGAAGCTCCATGTCGTACTGCCGTGCCACGTCCATGGCATCGTGCCGATCCTCCATGTACGTCCGGTAGTCCATCTCCATCCCCCTGTCGAACCCGGTTTCAGCGATGAACGGTTCGGGAAGCAGTTCGTCGTACAGCAGAACCTCTTCTTCCTCACCCTGCGCCTCCGCCAGGTCTATATAGACGGACAGTAACGGTTTTCCCTCTCCCATACATCCTCAACTCACATATCTGGTTTTTATCAGTACCGTGCCCGTTCACCCGGCGTGTTCACCGGCAAGCACGTGTTCGAGCTGGTCAAGCGTCTCGTCGTACGTGGTGATCGCATCCTCCACCGGGTCTGGCCCGGTGAGGTCGACACCGGCATCCTGCAGCAGCGGGATCGGGTCATCACTGCCACCGGCTTTCAGGAAGTCGGTGTACCGCTCCGCGGCTTCGGGATCATCCCTGTCAAGTATCTGCTGTGACAGGGAGAGCGCCGCGCTGATACCGGTCGCGTACTGGTAGACGTAGAAGGGCCGGTAGAAGTGCGGGATCCGCATCCAACCTTTCTTACTCCGGTCCGACGAATCTGCACCGAAGTATTCATCCCGGAGGGTACCGTAGATCCCGTCCAGCGTCTCCACGGTCAGCGGGTCGCCCTCCTCCACGGTACGGTGCACCTGGTGCTCAAAGTCGGCGAACATGGTCTGCGTGAACAGGCTCCCCTTGATATTGTTCGCCTGGTGTGCCATGACGTGCTCGCGGAACGCGGTATCCTCCACCGTGTCAAGCAGGTGGTCGGTGAGCAGTGCCTCGTTAACGTTACTGGCTACTTCCGCGGAGAAGATCGGGTAGCTGGCATGCTGGTACGGCTGCTCCTGGTTTGCCAGGTGACTGTGCATCGCATGCCCGAGTTCGTGCGCCAGCGTATACATCGAGTCGATGTCGTCCTCATGGTTCAGGAAGATGAACGGTTTCGTGTCGTAGGTGCCCCAGCTGAATGCGCCGGAGCGTTTCCCCTGGTTCTCGTAGACATCCACCCATCCCTCCGAAAGCAGTCCTTCCCGTGCCACGTCCCGGTAGTCCGCTCCAAGCGGTTCCAGCGAGTCTATCACGTGCTGGACCGCTGTTTCGTACGGGATGTCCGGCTCCGCTGCTGTGGCCAGGGGCATGTACCCGTCCCACGGCCTGATCTCGTCCACGTTCAGAACGTCCTGCAGGAGTTCGCGCTGACGGTGCACGCTGTCCGCACTGTCTTTCACGGCCTCGATTAGGCTGTCGTACACGTCTTCCGGGATGTTGTTGGCATCCAGTTTCCGGCTCCGCACCGAGTCGAACCCACGGATATCGGCAAAGGTAACCCCGTGCCGTACCTTGTTCGCATAGTTACTGGCCAGCGTGTTGTCGTACTGGCTCCAGGCCTCGGTGAACGCGTCATACACCTCTTTCCGGAACGCCCGGTCCGGATGCCGGAGAAGGGACGCCCGGTTGGAGTGGGTGACGGTGACTTCATCCCCATCCGGTGTCTCAACGGTGGGGAACAGCAGGTCCGCGTTCATCAGCTGGTTGTGGATGTCCTGTTCGTTCCCAAGCACCGGTCCAAGCTCCGATATCAGCTCCTCCTGTTCTTTCACCAGTGTATACTCCTGGTAGTCCATGATATCCTCCAGGTACTGGTCGTACACCTGTAACGGACCGTACGCTTCGACCATTTCGGCGATCTGGTCACGGTCCGCCTCCTGGATCTCGGGCTTGATGAAGCTCGCGGCCCTGTTCGCGTCCGAGGATAAAGCATCGGCGAGCGTGGACATCTCCTGGTACTGATCCACCCGCAGATCCTCCCGTTTCCGGGCTTCCGCGTAGAAGTTCAACGTGCCGACCCTGCGGCTGATCTGATCGTTCAAGAGCAATGCTTCGTGCAGCTGCTGTGGACTGTCCAGCAACCGGCCCTCATACCCTTCCAACCGGTCGATGTACTGGTACACCGCATCATACGCCTGCTCCCATTCCTCCCGATCCGCGTATACAGAATCCAGATCCCATTTATACTCCTCACCGATCTCTGACCGTTCCGGTACATCCTCCATCCTTCCAAAAACCCCCTTCCCCGTACAGGTGGACCAGTTCAGAACCTTAAATGTGTAACGCCTTGACACCCCAAATCACCTCACACCAGCCATAACAATCCAACACGTTTTTATAAGGACTGATGGGTAATAGTCAGGTATGGACCAGGACAGCCACATGGAAGCATTTGAAGCGTTTGCAGAGTATGTACTGGACCAGTTTCATACCGTTGAGTCAGTGGTACTTTTCGGTTCTGTTGCACGCGGGGAACACGGGATATATTCGGATGTTGACGTACTGATAACGGTGAGCAACCTGTCGGAACGCGCCGAGATCGAGGACGCCGCGTTCAGTATAACGAACGAGTACGGCGTTCCACTCACTCCGATCATTGCAGCCGCTGACCGTGACAAAACCAGCTTCCTGCAGACAGTAGCCGAGGAGGGAATTGAGTATGTCAGAGGTTGATGAGGAACTCCAGCTGGCGGATGAGGCACTGAACGACCTTGAACACATGGAGGGCGTATCGCTCCGACGGAAATACACGACACTCTACTTTGGCGCATACCATGCTGCCCGCGCCGCACTTATCTCCCTGGAATACGCACCAAAGACACACAGCGGACTGGACACGCTCGTCCACAACATCCTGGTCAATGACAAAAAACTCCTTGACAAGGACGCGGCACAGACATTCTCAAAACTGAAGACTCGGCGCGAGCAAGCTGACTATGAGACGGGTTTTTATGGGACCCTTGAGGAGTTCGAATCATTACAGCAGAAGACGCAACAGCTGGTCGATACGCTTATCACTATCGCAGAGGAACACAGCAGCGCATAACCAGCATGGAACAGATGGGTGAAAACCTAGTCTTCAACCATTTCATCGATCATGGTTTCCAGTTCTCCAGCACTGTACCGTTCCCGGAGTTCGTCACTGACCTGGTCCAGGATCCGGTCACGGTTCCAGTCACTGTCAACATCGCCGGGTTCACCGCCTGCCTCCACGTACGTCTGCAACACGTCCATGTCCTCCCGCATCTGCTCGAGGTAGGACTCGGACTGTTCCCGCAACTCCTCATACCGCAGCAGTTTCCGGGCGTTGTACGCGCTTTTCCCCGCCGGTACGTTCCCTTCCTCGGCTTTCTCTGCTCGTAACCGGACGAATACCCCGGTGATCCCCGTCATCTTGAGGTCGGATACCTCTTCCGCCAGCGTGTCCACATCATAACAGGCCAGCACCATTTCGGGCTCCACCCGTTCATACGAAGACCCGGACCCGGTCCGGTACCCTGACCCGGCGTATTCACGAGCCGTGGACGTGTATTCTGCGGCTTCCCGCACCTTCCGCTCCACGACCTCCGCTTCTGCAACCTGTTTATCCACCCAGTCAGATGTGAACCGCATCCCCTATCACCCGCAACACCACATCTCCCCTCCCTGAACATTAAATCACTAACGGCGTTCACCGCGTGAAACCACGTGACGTTACTTGAGCCGGATAGAGCATCTGAACGGGCCTCTCCGCTGTCACCATACAGCTCGCCACGGTGCTGCGAATATATTTATACGAGGATCCACCCAGTTTTTTCCATGGACCTCCACATCCTGTCCATGGAGTCACTGATCCCAACGGACTATGATAGGGAGCAGGTGGTTGAGGAGATATCGTCCACGGATGCAGCCGTGGTAACAGACGATTTCAAAGTGACAGGAAGTGCACGAAGGGTTGCGTATGCATTACTGACGAACCCCTCCATGTACCTGATGTTTGCAATCCCCGCCGTGTTCGCTTCGTTTCTCACGACACGACGGCAGACGGTCCAGAACCTAGTCGACGACATGGATACACCGGCCCACACGGTAACGTTGGACCTGCCAAAATACATACATGAACAGGGCGTGCTATGGTCGGTCGGCCACTGGCTGATCTTCGGCCTCTTCGCCCTCCGTTACGGCACTACCGGCGTCTCCCCCGGTGTGACCGCGGTGACGGTCTTCGGACTCCCGTTCGTGGCAACCGCAGCCACCCTTGGATTCCCGTTCATCGCCACATTCTCCATCCAGCACAGCCACTACCTGATCCACGCCGCCACACAGGCCAGCAAGGAACACGGGTACGACACCGTCACCACCGGCTTCACCATAAACATCCCGGCACTGAAGCGCGCAGCAGCCAACGCCGGCATCCCCTACACCCACACCGTCATCGACAGCACGCTCAAGCTCCGCATCCAGAACGCCCTCCCACTACCCAACTGACCACATACCGCCATATTCTCCCGGGCAAACACGAATGTTCTAATAGCTTACACACAAAATCAGTGGCAGGGAGGCTCTGGGGATGGACACGTACACACGCGCCGAGGCCATACAGCTTTCGGAGGAGGGACAGAACGGTGGATCGGAGAAGGAGCTGTTCCGGGAGGAGCTGATCCCTCACCTGAACGAGGCACTCCCCGGCTGTGGCGCGGACGCACCGTACACGTATGACACCCGGGCACATCCACACAAGCTCATCCCCCGGATCGGGGAACGCACAGCGGATGAACCACCGGGCGGCCCGGATGATTACCAGTGGCCGGTCCTCCACGACCATGACCGGCTCCCGGACGGCACGGAACTGTATCCCCAGTATTTCGTGGTGGAGTGCGGCAAGGGCAACCCGGACATCAAGGACGATGACTACGTGGCGGCGATCGACCGCCACCTCAAATACATCCACATCCCGGAACCGTACCAGGACCGCCCGGAACTCACCGGCTACCCCAACGGCGCCCTCAACACCTTCGCCATCACCTGGGACAACACCACCACCTACACCGGCACCTACACCACCCACACCGGAAACACCATCAACCTCAACAACGTCAAGTTTCTGAACTGATCTATAACCCTTAATTCGGTTTCCACGCGAAGCACAACTTGTTCCGCAGAGAACGTTGTTCGAGCAGCATTTCGTGAAACGAAATGATGCGGATCACCGGTTTCTCACCGAGATAGCGGTCCGAAGCATTTCCGAAAGAATTGAGGAATGCGGAGGGAGGGAGTCGAACCCTCGACCTCTACGTGTCTCACTGTATCCTGTGACGGGCAGGATGTGTTGTGTATTAGATCATCGAACCGGTCGTCACTCCAGTTCTCAGCGCTCATAATTCTTGGTGCGAACAGTTAGGGTCCATGCGAGGCATGGAGAGGTCGGAGACCTCTTGATCTGCTAACTGGATCGCCAGTTATGAGCGTAGCGCTCTAACCGACTGAGCTACCTCCGCCTGTATAGTGGGCATTGACATCTAGGCTTTTTATGTGCTGTTCCTGTAAGGGGATCGTTGGTCGGGGTATAAAACTGTTGGATGGCGTGGTACAGGGTATGGTGGGGGTTCGGAGGGAGCCGCATCTGCGGCAGGAGGCGGAGCCGGAGCTGTACGAGACGGTGAAAGGATTGGTCGGGTCGTCGGTGCTGGTGGTGGCCGGGTGGGAGTCCGAGCAGGTGGAAACCTATCTTGAGCGGCCGGGGACGCAGGTTGCGGATACATTGGATGATATCGTTGATGGGACGTACTCCGGGTACTGGCCGCGGCTGGACCGGGAACAGACACAGTTCTGGATCGGGAGTGAAGACACGTATACCACGGATCAACGGTTCCAGGTCAAGATCCCAGGGGTTGAAGATGTGGAGTACAACGTGTACGGTGATTTCCTGTACGCGGATGATGCGTACCGGGATGAACTGACCGATCTCCTGTCCACCAGCGGGTTCTCAACTGCCAGGGAACTGGCGGCACAGGACTGAACTGCCCCACGCAGTATTTCACACCGTTCTTCAAACCCTTAGACTTCTACCCGATCCTGCATGCGTGGTACGGGTGCGTTCAACCCTGCGCCGGCGGAGCGTCTGGACCGCCTGTATGGCGACGCCGATGACGAACAGGGCGAGGAACAGGAGTTCGTTCTGCAGCGCCAGCTCCGGGAGCCCGGACACGTCCACGGGTGCCGGGTCGTGGAATGCGGTTGCGGTACCTGCGCTGACCAGGCCGGCGCCGATGCCGGCCGTGATTAGGATGACGATGGCGCGGAACAGGAACCATCCCAGGGCCGCACCCAGTGCACCGCCTAACAGGATGGCAGCGATCGCCACGAAGTTCTCCGTGGTCGCCGGCACACCTGCAACGCCGCCTGTCGGTGTGGCCGGGACACCGATGCCGTGGAGCAGTGCCATGCCAAGTGCGGCGCCTCCAAGGAATCCGAGCACAACGATCAGCAGGTGGTGGGCGGCCAGTGCAAGGAATGCGGCGACGAACCCGAACAGCAGGGCGATCGTGATCGTTGCTGCAAGGCCGACCGTAGAGTCTGCCAGTCCGGCACCGGCAAGCCCTGTCCCCGCCAGCACGGTCCCGATCACGAACCCGATCAGCATGATGAACGCGTCGTACAGGCTGACACCTGCCACCAGGAGCAGGACACCAGGAATGATCAGGAGGGCGGCGAGGACCAGTGCGGCAGCGGTCATGGACCGGGGCTGATACAGCGAGGTATAAAAAACGGGTTGTTCATTGCTCCGGCGCCGATTATCGAGGTAGTATCACGGTGGAGCCAGTATGCAGAACAGGTCCACCGGTAATAGAACTCATGCACAGACGGATGCCGGGTACTGACTGGATATCATGTTCTGGTGGTTGTCGATGCTGAACCGGATTTCGATGCGGAGGTATTCATCGGTTTTGACCAGGTTGATGTTGGCGTCATGTATCTTTGCAAGGTCGTCCCGGTCAAGGGGCGTGTTCTGGGAGGCGTCGATGATTTCCAGACCGAGGAACTGGCTATCCGTATCCAGGTCCAGTACGTACCCGCCGAGTTCAATACTTCTGTCAAAATCTTCGTACTCCTTTCGTTGTACGGTCAGGATGTCCAGTTCTCTGTTGTAATTGACAGTTACCATGTGATTCACCTAATTTTCTCGTTACCTCTGCTACGTCAACCATCCAGCGCTCCTCCGTTACAACCATAACCCCCGGTATTGCATATATGTATTCAATGACCACCCACCAATAAATACCACCTTTTCGCATATTCGTGCAGTCATGGTTGAGATCACGTGTTACGGGGGGGTTGAGGAGATCGGTGGTAACAAGATACTGCTTGAGGATGGGGAGACGCGGATCTGGCTGGATTTTGGGATGGCGTTCGGTCAGTACAATGATTATTTTGAGGAGTTCATGCGGCCGCGGGGGCGGCATACCGGGTTGAAAGACTTTTTTGAGATGGGGTTGGCGCCGGATCTGAATGGTTTGTACGCGCCCGACCTGTTACAGTTGACGGGGCGAGAAACGGAGGAACCGGCGTTTGATGCGGTGCTGTTGTCCCATGCGCATGACGACCATGCAAAATATATCTCGTTCCTGCATCCAGATATTCCCGTGTATATGGGAGAGGTCACGTACGAGATCCGGAGATCATTGGAGCAGATGGGGCAGACCGAGATCACGAACCGGGTATGCAGTTACCGGGAGCGGGATGAGGACGGGAAGCTGACCGATACCCCGGTGGAGCGGAAGATTGAGACGTTCCGGCACGGGGCACGGTTCGATATCGGGAACGTGACCGTGGAGCCGATGCGGGTGGACCACTCCATCCCCGCGGCATACGGGTTCATATTGCACACCAGTGACGGACCGTTCGTGTACACCGGGGATCTGCGGCTGCACGGACGGAACGGGTCGTGGACCAGGCGGTTCGTGGAGAAGGCGCGGGATGCGGATCCGGCCGCGGTACTGGCCGAGGGGACACGGATCACGGACACGGACAAGGCTGGTGAGTCCGAGCAGCAGGTGCGGGAAACCATCCAGGAGACGACCGTGGATACGGACGGGCTGGTGGTCGTGGATTATTCATACAAGGATCTGGACCGGTTCCGGTCCCTGGTCCGGGTGGCGGAGAAGACCGGGCGGAAACTGGTCGTCGGACCCCGGGCCGCATACCTGTATGAAACGTACGCGAAGCATATCGATGATGCGCCGGAGCTGGATAACGTATACTACCACTTGAAACAGAAATCACGATTCTCCGACTGGGAGGAGGCGTATTACGAGAGCGGGTCCAGGGGAATGTCCGCAGAAGATATCGGGAAACAGAAGGACCAGCTGATCCTCGGGTTCAACCAGTGGAAACTGAACGAGTTGATCGACATCCAGCCCCGGTCCGCAACGTATATCCGGTCCATGTCCGAGCCGTACAACGAGGAGATGGCGCTCGATGAGGAGCGGGCCCGGAACTGGATCGACTTCTACGGCATGAACTGGGTGCGGGCACACTGCTCCGGCCACGCCCCCGGACAGGACCTGAAACAGATCATCACCGACATCGCCGCCGACACCATCATCCCCATCCACACCGAACACCCTGAAGCATTCACCGAACTCGGGAACGTGCAGGAACCGGTGCAGGCGACCGAAATGCAGATCGGGGAACACGCGAAGAAAACCGTTATGTAACTGGTTGGTGTAAGTCTCTGCAGGTCTTGCGTTCGCGGAGTGACGTGCCGATGGAACTGGGGTCGTGTCCAATGCCATTGGAAATTGCCTGCCTCTTTTTTATTGTATCCAACAGGTTCTGGTTTCAACTATGAAATGGAAACAAGCAGTACTGATCATCGGCATCGCGACTGGCATGGTGGTCGCGATGTCAGGGCTGGTATCGGCATCTGATCACTGTGATGAAACAGTGGAGGATGGTGAATCGATCCAGTCAGTGATCGATGGTGCATCCACCGGAGATGTGATCTGTGTGGACAGCGGAACGTTCGAGGAAGACCTAACGATTGATACAGCGGTAACCATTGAAGGTTTGAACGCGCCGGACGGTTCCGATGCAGCGACCGTTGATGGAACTGTCAGCATCGAAGCAGAGGGTGTGACACTTCAACAGATCAGGGTTGAACCGACCGGAACCCTGACTCCGGACCTGATGCCACACAATGTTGACCCGTTCGGCATCCGCGTTACAGCAAGCGATGTCACGGTTGCAAACAACGTGGTAACCGGTATCACAGGTGATGCAGCAAACCATCCCTGGAGAGCTGTGAACGGGATACAGGTATTCAACGGTGACGCGCAATCCCCTGTGACAGATATCGTCATCCACGACAACACGGTCAGCCACCTGAACAACGACGGTACTACATCAGCCTATGGCGGTGCAGCCGCCATCAAGGTCCAGGGCGTGCTGGACGGTGTTGATGTGGCCGGGAATACGGTGGAGAACATCGATTCCGCCGGCTGGTCATGGGGTATCGTGATGACCACGACCGGGAGTGCCGGTATCTCACCGGAAGACGTGACCGTGACACGGAACACGATCGACAGTGTGGACGCAGATGTACTGACCGGTACGGCATTCGGCGTTGACGGAGACTCCGATGCGGAACAGGCAACGGTGAATGACAACAACTTCCTGAACGTCCCTGTTGGCGTGGAGAACAAGGACGGGAACAACACGCTTGACGCCACAAACAATTACTGGGGACATGCATCCGGTCCCAGCGAACGCACCTCTCCCTCCGGACAGCAGATCGGTCAGGGCGCTGATATCGTTGACCACGGTGGAGGCGTTGACTGGCAGCCGTTCCGTTCCTCACCTGTCGGACAGGCAGCAGCCGATACACCAGCACCTGCACAGCGCGGTCCACGGTAACCTTCCCCCCATTTTTCCTTTTTTTCTCTTCATCCCTGGCAGTTACGTACTAAATGTTCCGGTGGTGTACGGTATGGTATGGCGACGGAGAAATCGGTGGGTGATGTGCTGGGAGCCTCCGAGATGGGGGAGACATACCTGTTTGACACGCTGGAGGTTGAGTTATACGATGATGATGCGATTTACCCGTCGAAAACCTTGAAGTATGAGGGGGCGATCGACTGTCTGCGGGACCGGATTGTTGATGATGCTCTGCCCGAGGATGAGCAGTACTGGGTGTGGAAAAAGGCCCGGTCCATCCCCGACCGGATCGAGGTGTACGGGAGTGACGATTTCCAATTGCCGATGGACTATGACTGGCCGATCATCGTGCCGGCAACGTGGGACCGGCCGTACAGTGCGAACGGGGAGAAGACGGATCCGCCGGGCGTGATCGCGTTCCCCCAGTACTTCGTTGCGACACGGGACAAGCGGTCAGCAGATTTCAAGGACGGGGACTACGTGGCACTGATCGACCGCCACCTCAAGTACATCGCGGTCAGGGAGGAGTACCAGGACGACGACCTGTTGATGGATGCGTTGAACGATTTCGCCTTTGTGTGGGAGCAGAACACGACGTACGGCGGGGAACTGGAGCATCCGAACGGGGAGAACGTGCCGCTGGACACGGTCAAGATATTGCTATAAGTCGGTACTATCCGTCACCGTATATGGTGCATGTCCGGTTTCTCGGTGCAGACGTAGTGAACCCAGATGTAGGCGTACCAGACCGGGATAAGCAGTAGCACCAGGAGAACGATGTGCAATCCCTGCCGTTCAAACAGTCCCGAGCGCATCCTGTAAACGCATTACACACAGCCCGTTAATTATGTTACCGGCGCTGCATGATGTAGTACCCGCCGCCGAAGATGATGCCGAACGCTGCGCCGACACCAAGCGCGTTCAGCATGTCCGGGTCGCGGCCCACATACATGGCACCGAACAGTTCCAGGGTCAGCACCGAGATCAGGGCGACTGCGAACACGAGTACCGCGTACTGCTCAGCTGGTAGGTCGTCCAGCCAGTCCGTGAAACCCATACCTGTATATGCTGTACGCTAGTTTTTAGTAGTGATGCCTGCTATTCCGAAAAACTGGTGAAGTAGGTTAACGCGCCAACCATTCCTGCCAGAACCCCTGACGTCACCGCACCGATACGGTTCCCGGCGGTTGCCTGGTACACCGCTGCACCACCGTTTATCATGGTTGCTGTCGCGTAGAACGGGTTCATCTGTCTCAGGTTGTCGCTGGATGGCCGGTGATCATAGTCATCGAACGCGTGTTCGATCCTGTAACCGAAATAGCCGAACGTTTCACGGACCGCGTCTTCCGGCGGAAGGTCGAAGGAGTCGTAGACCGTGAACGCGGCTTCAAGGTGGTCCACAGTGTCTTCCGTGTACGACCCGTATTCGCTTACATAGTCCAGGTGCTGTTCGCGGCCCTCCTCCGTATCCAGTCGGCCCATCCGGTATGCCGTGTAAAACTGTGCCATCGCCTCCCCGATATCGGATGGATGCTGCCGTGAGAAATATCTCAGGATACCCTGGCGATCATCCATGAACGTGTCTCGGTACCATTTATGGATCAGTTCATGTCCCAGAACCTCGTGAAATGCATCCGGATCAGTTTCGTCCATATTGTATTCGTATACATTGATCTCATCCCCGATCTGGTTATAACACGCCGTTGCTGTATAGGGAGTGACCCCGTTCCGAAGCAACGTCAGACGTTCCGGCACAGTCTCATGCACCTGAACGCTGCGTGGCTCCTCCACGTCCAGACCGTACTGATCCAGTTCCTCCAGCACGGAGTCCAGTATATCCCCCATTCGTTCCTCCCACATACCATCACTGACAGCCGCTGAGAACTTTAAAAACGGATGGGCGGCGGCGTTCCCCTGATCAGTGCACGTAAACGCTTCTGCGGGCCGGATTCTGTGGTAATTGTACCAGCTCAGCCGTGTCTGGTATGTTCTGCAGGGTTTCTGTACCTGCGGATGCCAGGACAGGTATGGATGGGCGGAAAGCATTTTTGCTGGGATTGTCCGGGGTACTGGCCCTGGTCGCGTTCCTCATGGTACTACCGTTTATCGGCTACCTGCTGGGTGCGGCACTGCTCGGGTTCCTGCTGTATCCGTTGCAGAAGCGGCTGGCACCGTTCGTTGGCGATACCGTGGCCGCAGGTGTACTGGTACTGTTCGGGATACTGGTCGTGGTCGTGCCGTTAACCGTGTTCGGCGTGCTTGTGGCGGACGAGGCGGTTGACGTTGCGCAGACCGTTGCCGGTATCCCGGTGATCGACGTCCTGGAGGAGGTGACCGACCAGGTCCTCGGGATCGACGTGGATGTGGCGGCAGGGATGACGGAGCTGGTTGAACGGTTCACGGGGCTCGTGCTGGACCAGTTCTCTGCATTCGTGGGCGCCATCACCACGATCGGGATCGGGATGGTGCTGTTGGTGTTCGTGACATTCTACCTGTTGAAGGATGGGGCACGGTTCGTGTCCTGGGTAAAAGATACTGCACCACTGACGGAACAGGCTGCATCCCACCTGCAGGAGCGGCTGCATCTTACGACGTGGGCCGTGATCAAGGGGCACGTGCTGGTGGCCGTGGTGCAGGGGGTGCTCCTCGGGCTGGGATTTGCTGTCGCCGGGTTGCCGAACGTGATATTCTGGACGTTTATCATGATCGTGCTCGGGTTCATACCGTTGATCGGCACCGTACTGGTATGGCTCCCTGCCGCGATCTACCTGTTCATGGCCGGACAGGTTGTTGCAGCTGTTCTTCTTGTTGTGTACGGTGTTCTCGTTGCAACTGTTTCGGACGAGGTGATCCGGCCACTGGTCGTGGATCGTGAGGCGGACCTGCATCCGGCCGCGATCCTTGTCGGGCTGCTGGGCGGTATCTACCTGTTCGGTCCGGTCGGACTGTTCATCGGCCCTGTCCTCATCGCGGCGTTGAAAGAAGTGATTGCCGTCAGCACAACGTCTGACATGTAATCCAAAAAATCGGTTAGAAAAGTGAGTCGAACCTTTCACTGATCTTGACCATGAACACGCACCGGTCCGCGCCCGCGTTCTCACATTCAATCTCCTTCGCATCCACATCGAAGCCAAGGATGTATTCGCCCGCCCCGGCGAACATGCCTGCATGGTACTCTCCCGTCTTTTCGTCACGATCGTTTCGGAACGGCGTATTCTGCACGGTGACCACGTACTCATCCTTTTCGAAATCCATCTTCTTGATCTCCTGGTGACCCCATCCCGTGTAGGCCGCGTACTCGGCACACAGGTCTGCGAAATCTTCTGGCTGAAGTTCTCTTCCCATGATCTGCTCGATCGATGATGCGTACTGTCGTCCTGCGTCTTTCCCGGTTTCGTACAGGAACCGCTGACCTGCTGGACCGATGTCCTGGATACGGTCCCGGGTCGCGGATAGTGCCAAAGCGGGCGGGAGCATGAGACGGGTATCCGCAAGGTACAACGCACCGTTATCGATATCCATTTCCAGCACGTACATCAGCTTCAGCTTCCCGATCAGTCTCCGGATCCGTTTACGTATCCGTTCCAGCATATCACACCTTTACGAGTGTCCCGTTTTTATCAGTTTCTGTACAGACCGGGTTGCAGGATCCCATCGCACCATCCTCTTTTTCTCATGTGTTTGAAAATATCGCCCATGATGCGAATAGTTATAATGTCCGAGAACCATACACTGTTCATACGTTCAGTATATTTGGGGGGATCGTTGTGGAGGAAATACCTACGGACACGGGGAAGCCCGTCTTGTTCGTACCAGGGTACACGGATGCGGTGGGACAGTCCACACGCTCCAGTGATTCGCCTGCAGACCCCGAAGATCTGTATCCGCGCTGGGAAACGCTTGCCAACAATCTCAGGGAGAGAGGGTATGAGGGGCCGATAGATTATGCGCAGCTCGGTCCGCTGGGGTTCACGGTGGGATCTCCACGGAAGTACGGCGGTATCGTGGCTGCAAAGATAGTGGAGATGTATGAAACGTACGGGGAGCCCGTTAACGTTATCGCACACTCCATGGGTGGGCTGTCAACCCGGTGGGCGGTGGAGAAGGAGGGTGCAGCGGAATACGTTGATACCGTGGTGACGAAGGGAACCCCTCACCGGGGTACGAAGCTGGCCTGGTTCGGTATGCTGACGCCGGGCGGGCGGGATATGCGGCCGAACAGCAGTTTCATCCGGGAGTTGAATGCGGATGGCGTGGAGGAGTCCGTGGATTACGTGTCGCTCTACAGCTCCCGGGACCTGGCGTTCGTCCTTGGAAGTTCGGAACGGGCATCCATCCCGTACGAGGAACAGTACGAGAACGTGGAGAACATCAAACTCTCGGGTCACAGCCACATGGATCTTGTGACCAGTGAAGCTGTGCTGGACGAATACTATGAATCACTGCTTTGAACGGTTCCAGCACAGGATGCGAACAGGAACGGTACCGTAGCGGTCACCTGTAAGAACGACACTGCATACACACTGTTGTTGTGGCCTCCTAGGTCCCACCCGGTTCTTGATAGTTCTGAAACCTTTTGTGTATCCACACATTTGTCGTCCACATAAAAAGAACATGGGGCTGTTCTCCCCTATGCTACTACGCCTGATACGCGGAATCGTGAGTGCGATATGGAGCCTGATCAAACTCATCACCATCATTATCATCCTGGCCAAGATCGTGATGTACGTACTAAGCCGTCGCGGGGATGACACGGAACAAGAGGTACCGGTCTCCTGACAGCTGTACTGGTACTGCCAGCTGACGGGTGCGGAACATTGAACGCTCCATCCCGGGCACTGCATAAACCATACGGTGTTGTAAACACTGCCTGGTGAAAGACAGCTGTACGGCCATGTACAACACGATCCTGGTTCCGACCGATGGAAGTGACGCTGCGGAGGACGCCGCCCGGCACGCGATGGAACTGGCCTCAGCGTTCGACGCCACCGTACACGCACTGTACGTCGTTGACAATCGGTACGCATGGGCAGACTCCGGTGCCATACCGGTACTGCTGGAGACGCTGGAGGAAACAGGAAAAGAGGCCACGGACAGCATCAAGGAGCTGGGTGAACGGAACGGCGTCACCGTGACCACCACGGTCGAACACGGGTCCCCTCCACGACAGATACTCGATCATGCCGCAGAACACGGTATCGACCTGATCGTGATGGGATCGCACGGCCGCACCGGCCTTGAACGGACACTGATCGGTAGCGTAACCGAGAAAACCGTTCGTTCATCAAGCACGCCCGTACTGGTCGTAAAACGATCAGATAACGCCGTGTATACGGTATAAATCTCGAACCCTGCACCCTGTTGTATGGCCCATACCCTGGGTCCTCGGAACACGGCAGATATTAGAATTTTAGTTCCTATACCGGGGACGGGGAGGACAGTGTTCACACAACCTGGTACAGGACGTTCTATACTATCCGGATCAAACACAGTTCATGATGCTATCAACGCACGGTGGTCGCTGTGAATCCCTGGACCGCCGGGATCGATGCATATACTGAAGCAGTGCGGAATGCGACGCGGATGCTGAATCTGCCGGATGCTGCAGATACGTACAGGGAGATCCAGAAGGATCCTGATCCGCACGCCACCGAGTACGATGTGGTCCGGTCCCATCCGGACTACGAGTTACTGCACTTTGAGCCGGAGGAGGATGAAGCAGATCCGATCCTGCTCGTGTATTCATTGATCAACCAGTCGTACGTGATGGATCTGCAGGAGGACACCAGTATCGTGCAGAGCCTGACCGGGGAAGGCCATCCCGTGTATTTGACGCACTGGAAGGAGCCAGGTACCGGGGCTGGTGAGCTGACGACCCATGACTATGTCAACCGGTACATTGACGACTGCGTGGACACGGTACGGAACCGTGAAGACGAGGACGCGGTGAACGTACTCGGCTACTGCATGGGTGGGACGATGAGCGCGATGTATGCGGCCCTGCAGCCGGACAAGGTGAAGAACCTGGGAACGTTGGCCGCCACGTTCTCCGGTGACTGTGATGATGCACAGCTGAACCAGCTGCTTGAAACGTATGATATGGATCCGCAGAAGATTGTGGACGCGAACAACGGCGTGGCACCGAGCGAGTTCTTCGAACACGGGTTTGCCTCCATGGATCCTGTCCACAACTACGTCACCAACTTTGTACGGGCGTGGGACAATCTTGATGACGACGAGTTCGTCGAGGACTGGTCCACCATGGAACGGTGGAAGACGAACGGCATCGACGTCCCCGGGCAGCCGTACGTCCAGTTCGTGGAAGACATCTACATGGAGGACAAGCTGATGCAGAACGAGATGACGATCGAAGACCCTGCAACCGGTGACAGCCACCGTATCGAATTGAACGATATCGACATGCCGTTCCTTCAGATCCTGGCGGACTACGACCACCTGGTCGCCCCGGAAACCAGCAAACCGTTCAGCGAGGCCGTGGCAAGTGAGGATACGGAGATCATGTCGTACCCGACCGGGCACGTGGGACTGGCCTCCTCCAGCAGGACCCATGAAGAACTCTGGCCAGCGGTCGCGGAATGGTTTGCGGACCGGTCGTAACGTGGGAACCACCTGCACCGGTTTAAACCCATAAAACGTATGATGAAGCATGGAACCACTCCCCGCAGAAACCCGGATCGGCCGTGTCGCACTCCGCGTCACCGACCTCGAAACGGTTTCAACGTTCTACACCTCGGTGATCGGACTCGAACAGATCCAGCATTCAGACGGTACAGGCGTGCTGGGTGTTGACGGGGATGCACTGCTGGTGCTGCAGGAGGACAGCGATGCTCCTGTCCGGACCGGTGATGGGGCCAGGCTGTACCATGCAGCGTTCCGCGTCCCATCCCGGGAAGCACTGGGCGGTGTGCTGACACGGGTGGAGGAACAGGACCTGCTTGATGGTGCCTCCGATCACGGTGTTAGTGAGGCCCTGTACCTGACCGACCCGGAGGGGAACGGGATCGAAGTGTACCGTGACCTGCCCAGGGAGCGATGGCCACGGGACGGTGAAGGCGGTCTGCGGATGCGGTCCGCTGTCCTTGATCGTGATCCGTTACGTGATGTGGCACAGCATACCGGATCAGTCCCTGCCGGCACCACTGTCGGCCATATCCACCTTGAAGCGATCTCGCTGGCTGACTCACGCAGATTCTACAGCGACACACTTGGACTGACCGTCAGTATGGCGACAGACCACGCACTGTTTCTTGCTGCCGGCGACTACCATCACCACATCGGGTTGAACACGTGGAACTCCCGGACCCACCCGGCACGCGGACGAGGACTGGACTGGTTTGAACTCGTGGTTCCGGAGGACGGTATCCCGGAGGTAGAGGAGCGGATGGAGGCC